>NZ_DASZKT010000075.1:0-2833 GCF_035552695.1 Actinospica sp. | reverse complement strand
AGCTCGGCACCCGGGTCGGCGTGCGCCAGGGAGCCGCACACCGTGCCGCGGCTGCGCAGCTCCCGGTGGCCGACGAACGGCAGCGCCAGACCGAGCAGCGGGACGGTCGCGGCGCGGGTGTCGCGTTCAATCTGACGCTGCGTCACCGTCGCGCCGATCCGCAGCATTCCCTGTCTCAGCTCGATGCCGTCGAGACCGGGAACGGCGTTGATGTCCACCAACGTCCCGGGCCTGCTCAACCGCATGGCCAGCAGTGGGAGCAGTGACTGGCCACCCGCGAGGATCTTGCCGTCCTCGCCCGCGGCGGCGAGCTCGGCGATCGTGTCCTGCAGGGTCGCCGGCCGGACGTACGCGAAGGGGGCGGGCTTCATCGCCGCTCAGCGTCCCGTGAAGTGCGGCTTGCGCTTCTCACCGAACGCTTTCACGCCCTCGGCGAAGTCCTGGGTACCGCGCAGCATCGCGTAAGCCTTCCGCTCCAACTCGATGCCCGTGTACAGCGGCCCGTCGACGCCGCGGTCGAGCACCTCCTTGGCCGTGCGCAGCGCGGCGGGCGAGAAGGCGATCAGTTTGGTCACCAGTGCCTCGACCGCGCCGTCCAACGCCTCGCGGTCGGCGTGCAGTTCGGCGATCAGGCCCCAGTCGTGGGCCGCTGCCGCGCTGATCCGTTTCGCGGTCAGGATGTGGTACTTCGCCCGGGACAGGCCGATCAGCCGGGCCAGGCGTTGCGTGCCGCCGCTGCCGGGAATCATGCCGAGGTTGATCTCGGGCAGCGCGAACTCGCTGCGTTCGGTGGCCAGGCGGATGTCGCAGGAGAGCACGAGTTCCAGACCGACACCGAAGCAGTAGCCGTCAACGGCCGCCACGACCGGCTTCGGGCTTCGCGACGGCGCCGTGATGTCGTGCCCGAGCGCGGTGAGATCGATCGGGTCCACCTCCATGAACCCGGCGATGTCACCGCCCGAGGTGAAGTGCTTGCCGTCGGATCGGACGACCACGGCGCGCACGTGCTCGTCGCGGTCGATCTCGGCGAACCGCTGCGCCATCTTGGCGCGCATCTCCATCGTCACGACGGTGTACCCGCCGTGCGAGAGCGTGAGGTACGCGACCTGACCGTCGTGGCCGTGATCGAGAAGGACGTCACCACCGGTGGTGGGCATGTGCGGCTCCTGGGGATTTCGACGAGCGTTCGGACGTTCAGGTCGGGCGTTCGAGCAGGTCGTGCAGGACGCTGCCGTGCAGCGGCAGCCGGTCGATCGAAACCCCTCTGGGTGACAGTGCGTCAGAAATTGCGTTGGCCAACGCCACCGGGAAGCTCATCGAGCTGCCCTCGGCGCAGCCCTTCGCACCCAACGGCGTCAACGGCGAGGGGGTGGTGACGTGGTCGGTGACGAGCGGGAATGTGGCCTCGGCGGAGGTGGGACAGAGGTAGTCCAGGAAAGTGGCCGAGGTCGGCTGGCCGTCCTCGGCGTAGGTGAACTCCTCGAACAACGCGCCGCCCAGGGCATGGGCGAGCGCCCCGTGGACCTGCCCGTCGAGCAGGGTCTGGTCCAGCACGGTCCCGGAGTCGTGGACGCTGGAGACCCGGTCGATCGTGAGCTGGAGCGTCTCCGGGTCGATGTGTACCGCGACCACCTCGGCGACGAATCCGTAGCAGAGGCTGGAGTTTATGGTGTCGTCGAGCGCCGCCGCCCGGGACTGCGGCGGGGAGAACACGCCCTCCTCGTAGAGCCGCGCCGCGGTGCCCTCGGGCAGCGCGCCCGGATCCCAGTGCACGAGGCCGGCCGCGTGCCGGAACAGCACCGAGCGCTCAGGATCCGCCGTGCTGCGCACCGTGCCCCCCGCGAGCTCGAGGCAGTCCGGATCGACGTCGAGCAGCACGCTGCCGGCGGCTCGCAGGGTGGCCGCGATCCGGTCGCAGGCCCCCACCACCGCGCTGGTGACCAGCGGCGCGAAGCGCGAGGAGTAGCTGCCCGAGGTGACCGTCCACGGGGTCGTCGCGGTGTCCATCTCGACCACCACGTGCACACCGTCCAGGGGCAGTCCAAGGCGTGCGGCGGCCACCCGACGGGCCGTCGTGGCGTGGCCCTGGCCCTGCGGCACGCTGCCCAGCAGCACCGTCACGACGCCCTGCACATCGACGCTGACCCGGACGTGCTCGGCCGAGCCGGACTTGTCCCGCCCCGGCCGGCGTTCCGCGGCGGGGGTGGCCAAGCCGACGTAGCCGATGTTGGTGCCGGACGGGTCGACGACCGTGGCCACCCCGATGCCGTAGTACTCGCCGCGCCCACGGGCCTGCGCCTGCCGCACCCGAAGCTGGTCCAGATCCGCGCCCTTCACCGCGAGCAGCAGTGCCCGCTCGTAGTCCCCCGAGTCGTAGACCCCGCCGGTCGGGGTCCGGTAGGGAAAGGCGTCCGCCGGCACCAGGTTGCGCCGGCGCGCCTCCACCGCGTCCAGACCGGTGCGCGCGGCCACCGCGTCCATCAGCCGCTCGAGGCCGAAGTACAACTGTTGGCCACCGAAGCCCCGGTTCAAGCCGGTGGGCATCGTGTTGCTGACCACGGCGCGGGCCCGGATCTCGACCGCCGGGATGCGGTACGCCCCGGTGAAGTTGCCGTAGCACCGGTAGAGGGTGCTGGGCTCGGGCGGACGCAGGTAGGCGCCCACGTTGTCGAGCAGGTCGGCGCGCAACGCCGTGACCGTCCCGTCGCCGGCCACGGCCGCCTCGAAGCGCATCGAGCGGTCGGCCCCGCAGGAACTGGCCAGCAGGTGCTCGATGCGGTCCTCGCTCCACCGCACCGGGGTACCGGCATGCCTCGACGCGAGAGCCAGCAGC
>NZ_DASZKT010000074.1:0-33093 GCF_035552695.1 Actinospica sp. | reverse complement strand
TCGCCGGGCCGCTTCGGGCGCGGCGGGGAGAAGTCCGTCGTGCAGTCGCTGACCGGCTCGACCAGCACGCAATACCAGCGTTCGGTGGCGACGCGGGCCGTGGAGCGGTACGTCTGGTCGCCCTCGGACATCATCAACGAGGTGCCGGTCGGGCACGCGCTCATCTCGCTGGCGACACCCGATGGAATAAGAACACCCCCGGTTCTCGTCAACTTGAGGGCGTAGGGCCGTTTTGCGCTGCAACGTGTATCGCGACACGCGGTGCACGGCGAACTAATCTGGCCCCGTAGATCGCCGCCGTACCAAGTCGTACTGAGGAGTGCCACGTGTCCACCGAACCGCGCAGCTTCTGGCTGGCCGGGCGTCCGGCCACCGGATCTGACTCGTTTCCGGTCGTCAACCCGTACACCGGCGCCACGATCGCCGAGGTGTCGATCCCGACCGACGCGCAGGTCGAGGAGGCAGTCGCTGCCGCGCACGCGGCGCTGCCGGTGACGACCGCGCTGTCGGCGCACGCGCGGGCCACTGCGCTCGACCACGTGGCGAGGCGGCTCGGCGAGCGGTCCGAGGAGATCGCGGCGCTGATCACCGCGGAGAACGGCAAGCCGATCAAGTGGGCCAGGGCCGAGGTCGGGCGGGCCGTGTCGGTGTTCCGCTGGGCCGCCGAGGAGGCCCGCCGCTTCGGCGGCGAGCTGCAGCGGCTGGACACCGACGCCACGGCGGCCGGCCGCGCCGGGATCGTGCGGCGTTTCCCCAAGGGCGCGGTGCTCGGCATCTCGCCGTTCAACTTCCCGCTGAACCTGGCCGCGCACAAGGTGGCCCCGGCCATCGCCGTCGGCGCGCCGATCCTGCTCAAGCCCGCGCCCGCCACGCCGCTGTCCGGGCTGCTCATCGGCGAGCTGCTGGCCGAGACCGAGCTGCCCGCCGGGTCCTGGTCGATCCTGCCGGTGCCGAACGAGCGGATGGCCGCGCTCAACCAGGACCCGCGGCTGCCGATCATCTCCTTCACCGGCTCGACCGTCGTCGGCGAGCTGATTCAGGGACAGGCCCCGCACAAGCACGTGACCCTCGAACTCGGCGGCAACGCTGCGGCGGTCGTGCTCGGCGACTACTCGTCCGAGGCGGACCTCGACTGGGCCGCCAACCGGATCGCCACCTTCAGCAACTACCAGGCAGGCCAGTCCTGCATCTCGGTACAGCGCGTGATCGCCGACGCCTCGGTGTACGACCGGCTCGTCGACAAGCTCGTCGACGCGATCGGCAGGCAGGGTGTGGGCGATCCGACCGACCCGTCCACCGATGTCGGCCCGCTGATCAGCGAGGCCGCGGCGCAGCGCGTCGAGCAGTGGGTCGAGGAGGCTGTGGCCGCGGGTGCGACGCTGCTGGCCGGCGGCAAGCGCGAGGGTGCGGCCTACGCGCCGACCGTGCTGGCCGATGTGCCGAACGACGCGAAGGTCGTGCGCGAGGAGGTCTTCGGCCCGGTGCTCGTGCTGCAGCGGGTCGAGGGCGTCGACGAGGCGTATGCGAAGGTCAACGACTCGCAGTTCGGCCTGCAGACCGGCGTCTTCACGCACGACATCCAGGCCGCGTTCCGCGCGCACCGCGAACTGGAGGTCGGCGGCATCATCGTCGGCGACGTCCCGAGCTACCGTGCCGACCAGATGCCCTACGGCGGGGCCAAGGCCTCCGGCGTAGGGCGCGAGGGCGTCAAGTACGCGATGGCGGACTACACCTACGAGCGAGTGCTGGTGCTGACGGGAATCGACCTGTAGCCGCACGAGTCGGAGCTCTGTGGATTTGAGTTCGGTGGATTTGAGTTCGGTGGATTCGAGCTCGGTGGATTCGAGCCCAGGGGATTAGAGCTCGAACTTGGCCTCGCCGGTCGCGGTGACGGTGCCGCGCTGGCGGATCTCGAAGCGGCCGTCGGGGCCGAACTCGACCGTCGCCGGCGGGGTCGGCTCGGTGAAGCGCGCCGCGCGCATGCTGCAGGAGCGCAGGCGCAGGTTCGGCTCGTTCGCGTGCAGCGCGGCCGTCTGCTGGACGGCCCCGATCAGGACCATCCCGGTCAGATGGTCGCTCGGGTGGTCGTGGAAGAACGGGTGGTGCGGGTCGGCGGGCGCGACCCGCACGGCGCCGCGCGCGTCCACGGCCACCAGGACGTCCTCGGGCCACGAGGCTCCCACGCGGCCGGGATCGACCGGCGTCAGCTGAGCATCGTCGACGGCCGTGGTCGCCGGTCTGCGGTTGCGGACGGCCCGGTACGCGGCGGAGCTCAGCATGCGGGCGACGCCTTCCGCGCGGGCGAATTCGCGTCCACCGGCCGACAGGCGGACCGACAGGCCGAGGTTGCGAAGCCTGTCCGCGCCGGCGCCCGGCGTGCCGCGGTGCACGGTGGCCGCGCAGGTGACCTCCGTGCCCTGATACGGCCGGGGCGGCTCGTCCGCGGTCGGCTCGAACTCGAAGCTCAGCTCCTCGATCAGCACCCGCGAATCCGCGGCCACGCCGTAGCAGCGCAGCGGCAGGTAGATGCCGAGTTGACGCAGCGTCTCGGCGACGAGCAGCGGGTCCTGGCGCTCGGTGCCGGGGGCGCAGCGGTCGAAGGTCGGGCGGGTGCGCGGCCAGTGGACCTTGGCGCGGAACTCGTCGTCCGGGCCGGCCCGGCGCACGTCGGTCAGCAACAGCTGACTCCGCGCCAGGCGGCGGACGAAGCTCCGCGCGGCCAGCGCGGAACGGTTCGGCGCGGGCTGCGCGAGCAAGTCGATTTCCGTCATGTGGATATATAAACGACTTGTAGTTGAATTCGGGCGCTGACTCGCCGTGGCCGCCGACCGGGATACGCCGGTTGGTCCGTGCCGGGCACTGCGCGAGAATGATGTCGTGTCCCCAAGTGAGAGAGAGCCCATGACTTCGAGCACCAGCACCCGGCGCATCGTCATCCTCGGCTCCACCGGCTCCATCGGCACCCAGGCGATCGACGTCGTCCTGCGCAACCCGGACCGCTTCCGCGTGGTGGCCTTGGCCGCGGGCGGCAAGAATCCGCGGCTGCTCGCCCAGCAGGCCCTCGACCTCGGTGTCGAGGTGGTCGCGGTGGCGAAGGGCACGGCGGCGGAGGACCTTCAGCTCGAGCTGTACGCCGAGGCGCAGCGCCGCGGCTACAGCACCGGCGACGCGCGGGTGCCGCGGCTGCTGGCCGGGCCGGACAGCGTGGCCGAGCTCGCCGCGTACGACTGCGACGTGGTGCTCAACGGCATCGAGGGCGCGGCCGGCCTGCTGGCCACGCTCGCCGCGCTCAAGGCGGGCCGCACCCTCGCGCTCGCCAACAAGGAGTCGCTGATCATCGGCGGCGACCTGGTGACCTCGCTGGCCGCGCCGGGACAGCTCGTCGCGGTGGACTCGGAGCACTCCGCGCTCGCCCAATGCCTGCGCGGCGGCACGGCGGACGAGGTGCGCAAGCTGATCGTGACGGCCAGCGGCGGCCCGTTCCGCGGCCGCAAGCGCGACGAGCTGCACGATGTGACCCCGGATCAGGCGCTGGCCCACCCCACGTGGGCGATGGGCCCGCTCGTCACCATCAACTCGGCCACCCTGGTCAACAAGGGGCTCGAGGTCATCGAGGCGCACCTGCTCTACGACGTGCCCTTCGACCGGATCGAGGTCGTCGTGCACCCGAGCTCGATCGTGCACTCGATGGTCGAGTTCGCCGACGGCTCGACCCTCGCCCAGGCCTCGCCGCCGGACATGCGGATCCCGATCGCGCTCGCGATGGGCTGGCCGGAACGGGTCGCCGACGCGGCCCCCGCGTGCGACTGGACCAAGGCGGCGACCTGGGAGTTCTTCCCGCTCGACGAGGAGTCCTTCCCGGCGGTGGCGCTGGCCAAGCACGTCGGTCGGCAGGGTGGGACCAGCCCGGCGGTTTTCAACGGCGCCAACGAGGCCTGCGTCTACGCCTTCCTGGAGGGCCGCATCCCGTTCACCGCGATCGTGGACACGGTCGCGGCCGTCGTCGCGGAGCACGAGGCCTCGCCCGACCAGGTCGGACGCGGCGAGCTGAGCCTGGAGGCGGTGCTTGCCGCGGACGCCTGGTCCCGGGAACGTGCCGCGCAGCTCGCTCGGGCTAGCTAAGGTTGAGAAGCACACCGTTCGCGGGGCGATGGCCCGGGGCGGTGAACGCGGTACGGAACTTTCCGCGCGTCGTCGTGCGTCTCTCCCTGGAGACGGTCGATGCGCGGCAGACTGTGGAACAGGCGAGCGAAGGCGGGTAGTCAAGCGTGGGTGTGGTAGGCGCGCTGTTGTTCGTGCTCGCTCTGCTCGTTTCGATCGTGTTGCACGAGGCCGGGCACATGTGGTGCGCGCGCTGGTCGGGCGGCAAGGTCACCGAGTTCTTCGTCGGCTTCGGACCACGGCTGTGGTCCTTCGTGCGCGGCGAGACCGAGTACGGAGTCAAGGCGATCCCGGCCGGCGGCTACGTCAAGATCGTCGGAATGACGGACCTGGACGAGATCGAGCCGGGTGACGAGGACCGGGCGCTGAAGAACATGCCGGCGCGCAACCGGCTGCTCACTCTGTCCGCCGGCTCGCTGATGCACTTCCTGATCGCGCTGTTCATCTTCGCCTTCGTGCCGATGGCCTGGGGTGTGCAGCAGAGCACGACGAGCGTCGGCTCGGTCTCGACCTGCATGGTGCCGAGCGGCGCCAGCGCGGGGGCGACCACCGGTTGCAGCAGCGCGCAGAAGTCTCCCGCCGCGGCGGCCGGGCTGGTGTCCGGGGACAAGATCACCGAGGTCGCCGGCAAGCCGGTGAGCGACGCGACGAGCCTGGTCAACGCGCTGCACGCGCTGCCCGGCGGCCAGCCGGCGACGATCACCTACACCGACTCCAGCGGCGCGACGCACAGCACGACCGTCACCCCGGTGAGCTCGAACGCCGTGACGCAGACCAACGGCAGCACCGGCAAGGGCAGCCTGATCGGCATCAGCCTCGGCGCGACGACCGTGCACCAGAACCCGCTCGTCGCGATCAAGACCAGCGGCAGCGACTTCTGGACCTCGATCAAGGACACCTTCTCCGGCCTGGCCTCGATCCCGGCGTCCATCCCCAGATTGTTCGACTCGACCGTGCACCACACGCAGCGGTCCACCAGCAGCCCGGTCGGCGTCGTCGGCATGGCCGAGGTCAGCGGGACGCTGTTCCAGCAGGGCGGCCTCGGCTCAGTGCTGCTGCTGGTGGCCGAGGTCAACGTCTTCATCGGCGTGTTCAACCTGCTGCCGATTCTGCCGCTGGACGGCGGGCACATCGCGATCCTGCTCTACGAGGAGGCGCGCAAGCGGGTCTACCGGCTGTTCCGCAAGCAGGACCCGGGCCGCGTCGACCTGAACAAGATGATGCCGGTCGCCTACGGGTTCCTGCTCTTCTTCGTCTGCCTGACGGTGCTGCTCGTGGTGGCGGACGTCAGCAACCCCCTCCGCCTCGGCTGACCAGGCTGACCCGGGGAGTTGTTGCGGCATCGGGTGGAGACCGCGTCGACTGACCCGTGGAGTTGTTGACAGCATCGGGTGAAGACCGCCTCGACTGACCCGTGGAGTTGTTGACAGCATCGGGTGAAGACCGCCTCGACTGACCCGTGGCGGTGAAGATCGGGTGAAGACCGTGTGCCGTTCGGCGACCGGTGTCCACCGTTGAGAGGGACGTACCGTAGCGTGGATGGGGTAGTGGGCCCAGCTGCGGCGAGAATCTTGCTGTAAGCCACGCTGGACCTAGTCGCCGCAGGATCGTCACGACTCGCAGGAGACCCCGACAGATGACCGCCGTCGCACTCGGCACTCCGTCCGTTCCGGCCAAGCCGCTCGCTCCTCGTCGGGTCTCCCGGCAGATCCAGGTGGGCAGCGTGCCGGTCGGCGGGGACGCCCCGGTGTCTGTTCAGTCCATGACCACGACGTTGACCTCCGATGTGAACGCCACGCTGCAGCAGATCGCGCAGCTGACCACGTCCGGCTGCCAGATCGTGCGGGTGGCGGTGCCCTCGCAGGACGACGCGGACGCGCTCCCGATGATCGCGAAGAAGTCGCAGATCCCGGTGATCGCGGACATCCACTTCCAGCCGAAGTACGTCTTCGCCGCGCTGGACGCCGGCTGCGCGGCGGTCCGGGTGAACCCGGGCAACATCCGCAAGTTCGACGACCAGGTCGGCGAGATCGCCAAGCGCGCGAAGTACCTGGGCACCCCGATCCGGATCGGGGTGAACGCCGGCTCGCTCGACCCGCGGCTCTACGAGAAGTACGGCAGGGCCACGCCGGAGGCGCTGGTCGAGTCCGCGCTCTGGGAGTGCTCGCTGTTCGAGGAGCACGACTTCCGGGACATCAAGATCTCGGTGAAGCACAACGACCCGGTCGTGATGATCCAGGCCTACCGGCAGCTGGCCGCCGCGTGCGACTACCCGCTGCACCTCGGCGTGACGGAGGCGGGCCCGGCGTTCCAGGGCACGATCAAGTCGGCCGTGGCCTTCGGCGCGCTGCTCGCGGAGGGCATCGGCGACACGATCCGCGTCTCTCTCTCGGCGCCTCCGGTCGAGGAGGTCAAGGTCGGCAACCAGATCCTCGAGTCGCTCGGGCTGCGCAAGCGCGGCCTGGAGATCGTCTCCTGCCCGTCCTGCGGCCGCGCCCAGGTGGACGTGTACACGCTGGCCGACCAGGTCAGCGCGGCGCTGGAGGGCCTGGACGTGCCGCTGCGGGTGGCCGTCATGGGCTGCGTGGTCAACGGTCCCGGCGAGGCGCGCGAGGCGGACCTCGGCGTGGCGTCGGGCAACGGCAAGGGGCAGATCTTCGTCCGCGGCGAGGTCATCAAGACGGTGCCGGAGGCGCGCATCGTCGAGACGCTCGTCGAGGAGGCCGCCCGGCTGGCCGAGGAGCTCGGCGTCGACCTGGGCGAAGGCGAGCCGCAGGTCTCCGCGGTCTGAGCCGGGCCTCGGCCGAGTACGTGCATTGATACGGAAGCCGGTCCCGGCGGGTCGCTCAGACCGCCGGGACCGGCTCGTTCGTTACATCCGCGATTACAACTTCCTCTCCAGGGCTTACAGTGGTGCTGTGCCCCCTGAGTGCCGCGCCCGCGCCCAACGCGCCCTACGCGGCGTCGCTGTGTCCGCCGCCCATCCGGTGACGCGCATCAGTTCGGGGGCGAGCCCCCGGTGAACATGATGACCCGGCTGCTCTCCCCGTCCGCCGCGGCGCGCGTGCTCGGACAGGGCGATGTCGAGGACGTTCTCGACCTGCTCAGCCGCGATCCGGTGGACAACGTCTTCATCGCCTCCCGGGTGGCCACGGCCGGGCTCGACCCGTGGCAGATGGGCGGCGAGCTGTGGGGATTCCACGTCGGCGGACGGCTCAGCTCGATGTGCTTCTCCGGCGCCAACCTGGTGCCGGTCAACGCGACGCCCGAGTCCGTGCGCGCCTTCGCCGACCGCGCGCGCAAGCAGGGGCGGCGCTGCTCCTCGATCGTCGGGCCGCGCGAGCCGGTGCTCGACCTGTGGGGCTACCTCGGCGCGCACTGGGGAGCGCCGCGGGAGATCCGGTCCAGCCAGCCGGTGATGGCGATCCGCGAATCCTCGCCGACCATCGCGCCCGACTTCCGGATCCGGCCGGTGCGTCCGACCGAGCTCGACGCCCTGATGCCGGCCTGCGTGGCCATGTTCACCGAGGAGGTCGGCGTCTCGCCGATCGGCGCGGACGGCGGGCACAGCTACCGGCAGCGGGTGGCCGAGCTGATCGGCGGCGGACGCGCGTTCGCCTGGTTCGACGGCGGCGAGGTCGTGTTCAAGGCCGAGATCGGCGCCGTGACCAGGGAGGCGTGCCAGATCCAGGGCGTCTGGGTCAACCCGCGCTACCGCGGGCAGCGGATCTCCGAGGGCGGCATGTCGGCGGTCGTCGAATACGCGCTGCGCGACTTCTCGCCGCTGGTCACCCTGTACGTCAACGATTTCAACGCCCCGGCCCGCGCCGCGTACCACCGGGTCGGCTTCCGCGAGGTCTCCGAGTTCGCGTCCATTCTGTTCTGATCCTTTCGGCAACGCGTTCGGCGTACGCCGCGATGACGGATATCCTCGGTTGTCAGGCAAGAGTGTCCGCTATTCGAGGAGTCCCGCAGTGATCTCGCGCATGTCGTCGCTGTTCCTTCGCACCCTTCGCGACGATCCGGCGGACGCCGAGGTGCCGAGCCACAAGCTGCTGGTGCGCGCCGGCTACGTCCGCCGCGTCGCCCCGGGCATCTACTCCTGGCTGCCGCTCGGCAAGATCGTGCTGGACAACATCGCCCGCGTGGTCAAGGAGGAGATGGACCGGATCGGCGCCCAGGAGGTGCAGTTCCCGGCCCTGCTGCCGCGCGAGTACTACGAGGCCGCCGGGCGGTGGACCGAGTACGGCGACAACCTCTTCCGGCTCAAGGACCGCAAGGGCGGCGACTACCTGCTCGGCCCGACGCACGAGGAGATGTTCACCCTCATGGTCAAGGGCGAGTACTCGTCCTACAAGGACCTGCCGGTGATCCTCTACCAGATCCAGACGAAGTACCGGGACGAGGCCCGTCCGCGCGCCGGAATCCTGCGCGGCCGCGAGTTCCTGATGAAGGACTCGTACTCCTTCGACCTGGACGACGAGGGCCTCAAGCGCTCCTACGAGCTGCACCGCGAGGCCTACATCAGGATCTTCACGCGGCTCGGGATGGACTACCGGATCGTCTCGGCGATGTCCGGCGCGATGGGCGGCTCGGCCTCCGAGGAGTTCCTGGCCCCGGCCCCGACCGGCGAGGACACCTTCGTGCAGTGCACCAACTGCGACTACGCGGCGAACACCGAGGCCGTCGAGGGCCGTCCGGGCGCCGAGATCGACGCGTCCGGCACCGCGGCCGCGCGGGTCTACGACACGCCCTCCACTCCGACGATCGCGAGCCTGGTCGAGGTCTTCCGCGGCTTCGAGGGCTTCGAGGGCACGACGGCGGCGGACACGCTCAAGAACGTGGTCGTGAAGCTGCGGTACCCGGGCAAGAAGGATCCCGAGGTCCTGATCGTCGGTGTGCCCGGCGACCGCGAGGTGGACATGAAGCGGCTCGAGGCGGCCGTCTCCCCGGCCGAGATCGAGATGTTCGAGGCCGAGGACTTCGCAAAGCACCCGGCCCTCGTCCGCGGCTACATCGGCCCGCAGGGGCTCGCAGAGGCCGGATACACGTACCAGGTGGACCCGCTGGTCGTCCCCGGCTCGTCCTGGATCACCGGGGCCAACGAGGAGGGCAGGCACGCCGCCCACGTGACCTACGGCCGGGACTTCGCGCCGGAGGGCGCCATCGGCGCCGCCGAGGTGCGTGCCGGAGACGCCTGCCCCCGGTGCGGAGGCGCGCTGTCCATCGATCGGGGTATCGAGATCGGGCACATCTTCCAGCTCGGCCGCAAGTACGCGGACGCCTTCCAGCTGGACGTGCTCGGCCCGGACGGCAAGCCGGTGCGGGTCACGATGGGCTCCTACGGCGTCGGCGTCTCGCGCGCGGTCGCGGCCGTCGCCGAGCAGAAGTACGACGAGTACGGCCTGGTCTGGCCGCGCGAGATCGCCCCGGCCGACGTGCACCTGGTGGCCACCGGCAAGGACGACGCGGTCTTCGATGCCGCGGCGAAGCTGGCCGCCGAGCTGGACGCGGCCGGCCTGCGGGTGCTGTTCGACGATCGGCGCGGCACCTCCCCGGGCGTGAAGTTCAAGGACGCCGAGCTCATCGGCGTGCCGACGATCGCCGTCGTGGGCAAGGGCCTGGCCCAGGGAGTCATCGAGGTGAAGGACCGGGCCACCGGCGAGCGGCGGGACGTGCCGCTGGCCGAGGCCGTCGCGGCGCTCACGGCCTGAGCGGCTCGGCAAGGCTTTCCGGCGGACCGCGAGCGACTACCCTGTAAAGTGCGGACCTCGCGGTCCTGCCCGCGTTGACTTTCCACCCGCCTCGCGGGAATTCACATCGAGCACAGTCGAGGAGCCCTTCCGATGAGCCCCGCCGCCCGCGCCAAACTCGACGGGGCCAAGCTCCGCGAACAGCTGGAGCCGGTCGTGGCCGCGCTGGGCTACGACCTCGAGGACGTCACCGCGCAGCGGGCCGGCTCCCGGCAGCTGCTGCGCGTGATCGTGGACGGGGACGGCGGGATCTCGCTGGACGACATCGCCGAGGTGAGCCGGGCCGTGAGCGCGGCCCTCGACGAGAGCGACCCGATGGGCGAGGCACCCTACGACCTCGAAGTCACCTCGCCGGGCGTCAGCAGGCCGCTGACGCTGCCGCGGCACTGGCGGCGGGCCGTCGGACGGCTCGTGCAGGTGCCGCTGACCGCGGGCGGCGAGTTGACCGGGCGGATCATCGAGGCCGACGAGGAGGGCGTCACCCTGGAGCTGCCCGGCAAGAAGCCGGGGACCAAGGGCGGCGAGCGGCGGCTGGCCTACCCCGAGCTCGGCCGCGGCAAGGTGCAGGTGGAGTTCAACCGTCCCGGGACGGCGGACGAGTTGGACGACGAAGTCGCCGCGGAGCACGAGGACGGCGCCGACGAGGACGAGCAGAGCTGAGGACCGATGGACATCGACATGAGGATGCTGCGCGATCTCGCGCAGGATCGCGAGATCTCGCCCGACCTGTTGTACGGGGCCATCGAGCAGGCGCTGCTGCACGCGTACGAGCACACCGAGGGAGCGCGGCCGGGCGCCCGGGTGGAGCTGGACCGCAAGAGCGGGCACGTGACCGTGTTCGTCAAGGAGACCGACGACGCCGGCGCCCCGATCGGGCTCGAGTTCGACGACACCCCGAGCGGCTTCGGCCGGATCGCGGCGGCCACCGCCCGGCAGGTGATCTCGCAGAAGCTGCGCGAGGCCTCGGACGAGGCCGTGTTCAAGGACTTCGCGGCGCGCGAGGGCGACCTGGTCTCCGGCCGGGTGCAGCAGAGCGACGACCCTCGGCACGTGCTGATCGAGATCGACTCGGGCAAGCAGGAGCGCTTCGAGGCCATGCTGCCGACCCCCGAGCAGGTGCCCGGCGAGCAGTACACGCACGGCCTGCGGATCAAGTGCCTGGTGGTCCAGGTGCGGCGCACCCCGCGCGGCCCGGCCGTGATCCTGTCCCGCAGCCACCCGAACCTGGTGCGCAAGCTCTTCGCGCTCGAGGTCCCGGAGGTCGCCGACGGCACCGTGGAGATCTCCGCGCTGGCCCGTGAGGCCGGGCACCGGACCAAGATGGCGGTGCGCTCGCGCAAGTCCGGGGTCAACGCCAAGGGCGCCTGCATCGGGCCGGTCGGGTCGCGCGTGCGCAACGTGATGACCGAGCTGCACGGCGAGAAGATCGACATCGTGGACTGGTCCGACGACCCGGAGAAGCTGGTCGCCTCCGCGCTGTCCCCGGCGAAGGTCTCCAAGGTCAAGATCCTCGACCTGGAGACCCGGTCCGCGCAGGTCATCGTGCCGGACTACCAGCTGTCCCTGGCCATCGGCAAGGAGGGCCAGAACGCCCGGCTCGCGGCCCGGCTCACCGGGTGGCGGATCGATATCCGGTCGGACGTCGCGGAAGAGAAGTAGGCGCAAGGGGTCTGAGCCTCCGTCAGCTGTGACGGAATAAGGATCCGCGGGCGTACGTTGCCCCGTACACTGTACCTACCGCCGATCTTGGGCCGGTCCGGAGCCGAGGGGAAATGGCGGTAGCATAGAGTGTGACTGGCCTGCCGGAAATCCCCGAGGTCCGCGGTGTCCCGATGCGCATGTGCGTCGGATGCCGGGAACGGGGTGCGCAGGACCTGTTGCTCCGTGTCGTCGCGGTGACGGAGGGAACGGACGCCCCGAGCGTCCGGCCCGATCCGCGTCGGCGCCTCCCGGGACGCGGTGCCTACGTGCATCCGCGGCCCGAATGCCTCGCTCTCGCCGAGAGGAGGCGGGCCTTCCCGCGGGCTCTGCGCCTGCAGGGTGGCCCGCTGGACCTCGAGCCGCTGCGCGCCGCCCTCGCGGTGCACGGGCGGGACTGAGGCGGGCCGGCGAGGGGAGCGAGCAGGTCACGGGCACCCGAAGGGGTTCGGTGGGAACGGCGAAAACAGGCGGAAGCAGGTAGAGAAACATCATGAGCACGCGATGAGCACACAGCGATGAGCACGCCCATGAAGTGACAGCGACGGTCGCGCGGACTGAGAAGACGCGGACCGAAGAAGGAGTGAAGTGGCCAAGGTCCGGGTCTATGAACTCGCCAAGGATTTGGGTGTTGAGAGCAAGGTCGTCATGGCCAAGCTGCAAGACCTCGGTGAGTTCGTCCGTTCGGCGTCCTCGACGATCGAGGCGCCCGTCGAGCGAAAGCTGAGAGATGCCCTCGCGGCCGAGGGCAAGGGCGGCTCCGCCGCCCCGGCGCGCACCGGCGCGCCAAGGCCGACCCCGCAGCCGCGTCCGGTCGCCGCGAACGGCGGCGGTCCGAAGCCGGGCCCCGCGCCCAGGCCGGGCCCCGCGCCGCGTCCGGCGGCAGCGGCCGCCGCTGCCCCGCAGACCCCGCAGTTCCAGGCGGAGGCCGCGGCTCCGGTCGCGCCCGCAGCGGCGGCGGCTCCGGCCCCTGCCGCGGGACCGGCGACCGGCGGCCGTCCGACGCCGGGGCCGAAGCCGGCCCCGCGTCCGGCTCCCGCCGAGCAGTCCCCGCGTTCCGGCGGCGCCCCGCGCCCCGGCGGCGACCGCGACCGTGACCGCGGCCAGGGCGCACCGCGTCCCGACCGCGACCGCGGCGACCGGCAGGGCCAGGGCCAGGGTGCTCCGCGCCCCGGCGGCTCCGGCCAGCGTCCCGGCGGTTCCGGCCAGCGCCCGCAGGGCCCGCGTCCCGGCAACAACCCGTTCACCTCGGGCTCGACCGGCATGCCGCGTCCCGGTGCACCGCGTCCGCAGGGCGCGCGTCCGTCCGAGGCGCCCGGCCGCAGCGATGGCGCGGTGCCCGGCGCGCCGCGTCCCGGCATGCCGCCGCGTCCGGCCGCCCCGCGTCCCGGCGGCGGCCCGCGCCCGAACCCGGGCATGATGCCCAACCGTCCAGGACCCTCCTCGGACCGCGGCCCCCGTCCCGGCGGCGGCGGTCCCGGCGGCCCGCGTCCGGGCCCCGGCGGCGACCGCGGCGGCCGCGGCGGCGCCGGTGCTCCCGGCGGTCCGCGTCCGGCCGGCGGCGCCCCGCGTCCCGGTGGCGGCGGCGGTCCGCGTCCCGGCCCCGGATCCGGCTTCGGCCCCCGTCCGGGCGGCTTCGGCGGCGGTCCAGGCGGCGGCGGTGGCGCTCCCGGCGGCGGTGGCGGCGGTTTCGCCGGCCGTCCCGGCGGTGGCGGCGGCGGTGGCCGTGGCGGCCGCGGCGCCGGCACCCAGGGCGCGTTCGGCCGTCCCGGCGGCCGTGGCCCGGCCCGTGGCCGGAAGTCGAAGAAGCAGCGCAGGCAAGAGTTCGACAACATGCAGGCGCCGTCCATCGGCGGCGCGATGCTGCCGCGCGGCAACGGGCAGGTCGTCCGGCTCACCCGCGGTTCGTCCCTGATGGACCTCGGCGAGAAGATCGGCGCCAACCCGGCCGCGCTGGTGCAGGCCGCCTTCGCGATCGGCGAGATGGTCACCGCGACCCAGTCGGTCAACGAGGAGATCCTGCAGCTGATCGGCTCGGAGATCGGCTTCGAGATCCAGATCGTCTCGCCCGAGGAGGAGGACCGCGAGCTGCTCGAGTCCTTCGACATCGACTTCGGCGAGCACGAGGGCGACGACGACGACCTCGCGCCGCGTCCGCCGGTGGTCACCGTCATGGGCCACGTCGACCACGGCAAGACCCGCCTGCTGGACGCGATCCGCAAGGCGAACGTCGTGGCGGGCGAGGCCGGCGGCATCACCCAGCACATCGGCGCCTACCAGGTCACGGCCGAGATCGGCGACGGCGAGCGGCGGATCACCTTCATCGACACCCCGGGCCACGAGGCGTTCACCGCCATGCGTGCCCGCGGTGCCAAGGTGACCGACATCGCGGTGCTGGTGGTCGCGGCCGACGACGGCGTGAAGCCGCAGACGATCGAGGCGCTGAACCACGCCAAGGCGGCCGACGTGCCGATCGTGGTCGCGGTGAACAAGATCGACAAGGAGGGTGCGGACCCGCTCAAGGTCCGCAGCCAGCTCACCGAGTACGGACTGGTGGCCGAGGACTTCGGCGGCGACACCATGTTCGTCGACATCTCCGCGCGGGAGAACATCGGCATCCAGGACCTGCTCGAGGCGGTCGTGCTGACCGCCGACGCGTCCCTGGACCTGAAGGCCAACCCGCACCAGAACGCGGAGGGCGTCGCGATCGAGGCGCACCTGGACCGCGGCCGCGGCGCCACGGCCACCGTGCTGGTCCAGCGCGGCACGCTGCGCGTGGGCGACACGATGGTGGTCGGCGACGCGCACGGCCGAGTGCGGGCCATGCTCGACGAGAACGGCAACAACGTCGAGGAGGCGGACCCCTCCCGTCCGGTGCAGGTGCTCGGTCTGACCGCGGTGCCCGGGGCCGGCGACACCTTCCTGGTGGTCGAGGAGGACCGCGTCGCCCGGCAGATCGCCGAGCGCCGTTCGGCCAGGGAGCGCAACGCGCTGCTCTCCCGCCGCCGGGTGCGCGTCTCCCTCGAGGACCTGGACAAGGCCCTCAAGTCGGGCGACATCCAGCAGCTCAACCTCATCATCAAGGGCGACGTGTCCGGTTCGGTCGAGGCCCTGGAGGACGCGCTGCTCAAGCTGGACGTCGGCGAGGAGGTCGACCTTCGGATCATCCACCGCGGCGTCGGCGCGATCACCGAATCCGACGTGGACCTGGCGCTCACCAGCGACACGATCATCATCGGCTTCAACGTGCGGGCCGACGGCCGCGCCCGGACGAAGGCCGACCGCGAGGGCATCGAGATCCGCTACTACTCGGTCATCTACCAGGCGATCGAGGAGATGGAAGCGGCGCTCAAGGGCATGCTCAAGCCGGAGTACGAGGAGGTGCAGCTCGGCAGCGCGGAGATCCGCGAGGTCTTCCGCTCCTCCAAGTTCGGCAACATCGCGGGCTGCCTGGTGCGCTCGGGCACGATCCGGCGCAACAGCAAGGCACGGGTCATCCGGGACGGAACGCTCATCACGGAGGGCCTGGCGATCGACTCGCTGCGCCGGTTCAAGGACGACGCCACCGAGGTCCGCGAGGGCTTCGAATGCGGTATCGGCCTCGGCTCCTACAACAACATCCAGGTCGGCGACACGATCGAGACCTACGAGATGCGGGAGAAGCCGCGCGTCTGAGGCGTGCGGGTGACCCCGAGGTAATTCCCTTGGTCCCGACGGGCCCGGTGTGCGAGTCTCGTGCACCGGGCCCGCTCGGGCGCTCATCAAATCCCCCGGGCTGGGCTAGCCCTGATGCGCTGTGGCCGACGACGGCATGTTCTCCGGAACGCTGAAGATCGACGTACTGTTGGGTGAGGTGCACTCGCTCAAGGAGAAACGGGCCCTGATCAGGCCGGTGCTCGCGGACCTGAACCGGCGCGCGGGGGTGGGCGCGGCCGAGGTCGCGCTGCAGGACCTGCACCGGCGGGCCGTGCTCGGCGTGGCCGTCGTGGCGGGAACCCACGCACGGGTGGTAGAGCTGTTGGATGACAGCGAGGGCGCGGTGGCCTGGCGGCCGGAGCTCGAGGTGCTCTCGGTGCACCGCCGTGTCCGCAGCGACCAGGACGAGTGAACGAAGGAGCGGACCATGGCGAACAGCACGCGTTCGGCGAAGCTCGCGGACCGGATCAAGGTGGTGGTCGCGGAGACGCTGAAGACCCGGATCAAGGATCCGCGTCTGGGGTTCGTGACCATCACCGACACCCGGATCACCGGTGACCTGCGGGAGGCCACGGTCTTCTACACGGTCTTCGGCGACGAGGAGGAGCGGGAGGCCTCGGCCGCGGCGCTGGAGTCCGCCAAGGGCGTCCTGCGCAGCGAGGTCGGTCGGCAGACGGGCGTGAAGTTCACCCCGAGCCTGACCTTCATCATGGACGCGATCCCGGAGGGCGCGAAGCAGATCGACGACCTGCTCGCGAAAGCCGCCGCCGAGGACGCCCGGGTGCGCGAGATCGCCCAGGGCAAGACCTTCGCCGGCGAGGCCGACCCGTATCGGCCCGAGCGACGCCTGGACGACGACGATGACGAGGCCGGCGAGGACGAGAGTTGAGCCGTCGCCCCAAGGCCTATGCAGACCGTCCGGTGCCGCCGGACGGTCTCGTCATTGTGGACAAGCCCGGCGGCTGGACCTCGCACGACGTGGTCGGCAAGATGCGCCGCCTGGTCGGCACCCGCCGCGTCGGGCACGCCGGGACGCTGGACCCGATGGCGACCGGCGTGCTGGTGCTAGGCGTGGAGCGGGCCACCCGGCTGCTCGGACACCTCACGCTGACCCGCAAGGAGTACGAGGCGACCATCCGGCTCGGCCAGCGCACCGTCACCGACGACGCCGAGGGCGAGGTCACCGAGCAGGCGCCGGCCGAACGCGTCGGGGCTGTGACCGACGCCGGGATCGCGGCCGGGATCGCGGCGCTGACCGGCGAGATCATGCAGGTGCCCTCGGCGGTCTCGGCCATCAAGGTGGACGGCGTGCGCTCGTACGCGCGGGTGCGCTCGGGCGACGAGGTGAAGCTGCAGCCGCGGCCGATCACCGTCTACGAGTTCGAACTGCGGGAGACCCGGCGGCCGGCGGCCGAGGGCCTGATCGACCTGGACGTGCGCGTGGCGTGCTCAAGCGGAACGTACATCCGGGCCCTGGCCCGCGACCTGGGCGAGGGGCTCGGCGTCGGCGGGCATCTCACGGCCCTGCGACGGACGCGGGTCGGCCCGTACACGCTGGCCGAGGCGGAGTCGCTCACCGATCTGATGGCCCGGTTCGAGGCGGGCGAGACGATCCCGGTGCTGCCGATCGCGGAGGCCGCGGGCGCCGCGTTCCCGCGCTACGACGCGGACGAGGAGCAGGCGAAGGCGATCGCGCACGGCGGCCCGCTGCCCGCGCGCGGGCTCGGCCCCGGCCCGATCGCGGTCTTCGCCCCGGACGGGGCCTTCCTCGCGCTGGTGGAGGAGCAGGGCCGGCGCTGCAAGCCGATCGCCGTCTTCGTCTGAGGGCTTCGTCTGTGGGTCTCGTGCGCGGGCCTCGTATGAGGAAGGCCACATCCCGGTGCCGGGATGTGGCCTTCGGCCTTCGGCTCAGTTGCCCGGCGGGGTGGCCCACGGGTCGGCCGGCTGCTGCGGATAGCCGTCCTGCGGCCGCATCGGCTGTCCCGGCATGATCGGGTAGGTGTACGGCATCGGGCCGCCCGGGTAGCCGTACGGCGCCGGATAGAAGGTCTGCGGCTTGAAGTACGGCCCGGATTCCTTCTTCCACAGCAGCACCACGACGGTCAGCCCGAGCACCCAGGACAGCGCGTTCTCCGCGACCAGCACGAAGATGACTCCGCCGATCCACTTGTACGCGGCCGCGATGATGGCGATGTCGCCGAGCAGGCCGAGGCTGGAGATCCCGAAGAAGACCGTGCCGGTGATCCGCGCCCAGTTCTTCCCGGCCCGGTTGGCGAAGGCCATCCAGACCCACAGGCCGATGCCGACGATCCCCCCGAACGCGGCGGAGGCGATGTTCACGCTGGTGCTGGTGTCGATGGTGCCCGCGTTCAGCGCTTGCTGGATCCGCGCGTCCACCTGGTGGTTGAACAGGAAGGACAGCACCACGTTGACCACTTCGAGGCCCGCGCCGACGAGCATCAGGGTGAAGGCGCGCTGGACCGCCGGCGGCATCGGCGGCTTGGCCGGAGCCCCGTACCCGGCTTGCTGCGGATGGGCCGGGTACGGACCCGTTGGCTGGTAGGACATGCTGGGATTCCCCTCCTCGTCAGGCGAAACGCAGCTCATAGTAAGGCCGGAGCAGGCAAAGGCGAAGAGCCGGGGAGCGAACCGCGAGTAGGGATCGTGCCAGAAGATCTGGCACGCTTGGTCTGTGAGCGTAGAGCGGGAAACGATGCAGCGTTGGCGCGGCCTGGACGAGGTCCCCGGCGACTGGGGGCCGTCGGTGGTGACCATCGGCTTCTTCGACGGCGTGCACCACGGCCACCGGCGCGTCGTGCGCCGCGCGGTGGAGCTGGCGCGGGAGCGCGGCGTGCGTGCCGTCGTGCTGACCTTCGACCCGCACCCGAGCGAGGTCGTCCGGCCGGGCACCCATCCGCCGCTGCTGACCACGCCGGAGTACCGCTCCGAGCTGATGGCCGCGCTCGGCGTGGACGCGGTGCTGGTGCTGCCGTTCACCGCGGAGCTGTCGAAGCAGTCCCCGGCCGAGTTCGTGAAGCGGGTGCTCGTGGACCGGCTGCACGTGGTCGGCGTCGTGGTGGGGGAGAACTTCCGCTTCGGCCACAAGGCGGCCGGGAACGTGGCCGTGCTCACCGAGCTCGGCGCCGAGCACGGGTTCACGGTCGAGGGCCTCGCGCTCGCCGCCCCCGAGGAGGGCGAGGAGACGCGCTTCTCGTCCACCGACGTGCGCCGGATGGTGCTCGCAGGCGACGTGGAGACCGCGGCGCTGCGGCTGGACCGTCCGCACCGGGTGGAGGGCCCGGTCGTGCACGGGGCCAAGCGCGGCCGCGAGCTCGGCTTCCCGACCGCGAACGTGCAGACGCCGGACTACACCGCGATCCCGGCCGACGGCGTGTACGCGGGCTGGCTCCTCGTCGGCGGCGAGCGGCTGCCCGCGGCGATCTCCGTCGGCACCAATCCGCAGTTCGACGGGCAGCACCGCACCGTCGAGGCGTACGCGCTGGATCGCACCGACCTCGACATCTACGACCAGCACGTCGCGGTGGAGTTCCTCGCGCGGGTGCGCGGCCAGGAGCGCTTCGCCGGGATCGAGGAGCTGATCGAGCGGATCAACCAGGACGTGGCGAAGGTCAGGGTACTGCTGAACGCGCAGTAGAATGCGGCTCGAAGTTTTCAGCCGACAGAATTGAATCGGGGGCGGCGGGGCCGTGGGGGAGAACGACGATGCGCTGTTGGAGCGTGCCGAGACGTGGTTCGTGCGGCGCGGGCTGCCGTATTTCATCGAGGACCGCAAGGCCACCGACGACGTCTTCTCGCCCGCGCTGCCGCTGCTGCTCGGGTACTTCGTCATCGACCTGATGGTGGTGCTCTCGCTGCGGCTCACGCCCTGGCAGCGGATCGGCGGCGCGGCGCTCGGCATCGCGCTGCTCGGCTTCCTCTATGTGCTGCGCAACTGGATCAAGGGCGACCCGCCGTTCAGCCTGCCGCGCCGGATCAGCTGGATCGAGTTCGGCGGCTTCGTGCTGATCCCGCCGGTGGTGGACTTCGCCACCCGGCGCAAGCCGAAAGTGGCGCTGCTCGACCTCGGCGCGGACGTGGTCGTGGTGCTGCTGATCTGCCTGGTCGCCTCGGCGCTGTTCCCGTTGGCGCGCTGGGCGTTCCGGCGCACGTTCCAGGAACTCGGCGAGGTGTTCGACCTGGCCGCGCGGGCGCTGCCGCTGCTGTTCCTGTTCAACAGCTTCCTGTTCATCAGCAAGGACGTGTGGGAGTTCAGCGGCGAGATGTCCCCGCACCGCGTCTGGGGCGTGGTCGGGCTGTTCGCCGTGTTCACGGTGATCTTCCTGTTCTACCGGCTGCCGGAGGAGGTGCGCCGCGTCGCCGCGCACGACGACCGCACGACCATCGTCGAGGCCTGCCGCAAGACGCCGATGGAGAGCGTGGTGGACCGCGTCGTGCTGCACGAGGGCGAACTGCCGCTCAGCCGGGCGCAGCGTTTCAACGTGCTGCTGGTGCTGTTCATCGGCCAGATCCTGCAGGTGCTGCTGCTCGGCGCGCTGGTGTTCGTGTTCTTCCTCGGCTTCGGCAAGGCGGCGCTGACGGACAAGCTCATCAACGATTGGACCGGCCGGCCGGACGGTCACACGGAGTACGCCACGGTCTTCGGCTACCGGCTGCAGAACTACCTGCACTTCTCCGTCGACGCCCGGCTCTGGCGGGTCTCGCTGTTCCTCGCCGCCGTCTCCGCGTTCTTCTTCGCCATCTCCTCGATGACCGACGAGGCGTACAAGGCGCAGTTCTACGACCGGATGAACCGGGAGTTGGAGACGGCTATCCAGGTCCGCCGCGTCTACCTGGCCCTTTACGAGGGCCGGCACGCGGTCGCGGACACCGGCGCCGCGCAGCACGAGTTTCCGCATCCACGCCGCCATGCGCGGGCGTCTAAGCTTGAATCATGAGCGAGACCGAGTACGGCGAGGTGGTCGGCTTCCTGACCGACCTGATCCGCATCGACACCTCGAACCCGATCAAGCCGGAACGCCCGGCCGCCGAGTACGTGGCGGAGAAACTCGCGGAGGCCGGCCTCGAGCCGGAGATCTTCGAGTCGGAGCCGGGCCGCGCCTCGGTCGTCGCGCGCTTCGAGGGCACCGACTCCTCGGCCGACGCGCTGCTCGTGCACGGCCACCTCGACGTGGTCCCCGCGGACGCGGCGGACTGGAGCTTGCATCCGTTCGGCGGGGAGGTGAAGGACGGCCTGGTCTGGGGCCGCGGCGCCGTCGACATGAAGGACATGGACGCGATGACGCTCGCCGTCGTGCGCCGCATGCTGCGCGAGGGCCGTCGCCCGCGCCGCGACGTGGTGCTCGCGTTCCTCGCCGACGAGGAGGCGGGCGGCAACTTCGGCGCGAAATTCCTCGCCGACAAGCACCCGGAACTGTTCGAGGGCTGCACCGAGGCGATCAGCGAGGTCGGCGGCTACTCCTACGAGATCAACCCCGAGCTCCGGCTGTATTTGATCGAAACGGCGCAGAAGGGCCTCGCCTGGATGCGCCTGCACGCCCGCGGCCAGGCCGGTCACGGCTCGATGCTGAACACGGACAACGCGGTCACCCGGGTGGCCCAGGCCGTCGCCCGCATCGGCGCGCACGAGTTCCCGGTGACGCTCACCCCGACCGTGCGCGACTTCCTGACCGAGGTCTGCGAGGCGATGGACATCGAGTTCGACCCGGACGATCCCGAGGCCGCCGTCGCCCGGCTCGGCCCGCTCGCCCGCTTCATCGGCGCCACGCTCAAGCACACGGCCAACCCGACCATGCTCGAGGCCGGATACAAGTCGAACGTCATCCCGGAGCGCGCCTCGGCGGTCATCGACGGCCGTTTCCTGCCCGGCGGCCAGGACGAGTTCCTCGCCACGATCGACGAGCTGGCCGGGCCCGGCGTGACCCGCGAGAACATCCACCTGGACCGCAGCGTCGAGTCCCCCTTCGGCACTCCGCTCGTGGAGACGATGCTCGCGGCGCTGAAGGCCGAGGACCCGGCGGCGCGCACGGTGCCCTACTGCCTGTCCGCCGGCACCGACAACAAGACCTTCGCCTCGCTCGGCATGACAGGCTACGGATTCGTCCCGCTGCGGCTGACCCCGGATCTGGACTTCGCCGCGATGTTCCACGGCGTCGACGAGCGCGTTCCGGTCTCCGCCCTGGACTTCGGCGCACGCGTGCTCGACCGTTTCCTGATGGCGGCATAGAACCGGTCGGGGGACCGGGATGAGGGGGATCGTCGATGGAGGATGACATACAGGACGCCGTGCCGGAGTTGCTCCCGGCGCGGCCGCCGGTGCCGTTCACATACTCGGAACCGCGTCCGCGGCCGCGCCGAGGGGTGGTGACGGCCCTGGCTGTCGCGGCGGATCTGCTGGTGGTGCTCCTCGGCGGATTCATCACGTTCTTGATCAGCTTCCAGGATTTCGCCGAGAACAGCGACGTGCTCGCGCGAAAGCAGGCCTCGCAGACAGAGCTGCTCGGCGGCGTCGCGATCGCCGTGCTGGTCATCGTGGCGGCGTGCGCCTTCTGGGCGAGGGCTTACGTGGCCGGCGTGCTGCAGGTGGCGGTCGTCGCCGCGGTGCTCGTCTTCACCACGGTCGCAGTGCACCACTATGCGCGGCTGTTCCCGTACGACGGCACGCCGAACACCCAGCCGACATCGACGAGCACCTACGTCCCGTGCTTCAGCGGCAGCAATGACTGCAACTAGCGGTCAGCCCTCCAACATCCGCGTGTGCCACTCGTGGAAGGCGGCGATGTGGTGCTCGCTGGGGACGAGGACGCCGCCCTTCGCGTAGGAGCGCGAGCTCATCGTGGGCTGACAGCGTTCGCAGGCTTCGAAGTCCTGGGTGTTGACGCGGTGGAAGAGTTCGACCGAGGCGTCGATATCGGCGCCGGAGTCGACGACTTCGGGCAGGAACAGCCAGTCGCATTCGATGAGGGTGCGGTCCACGGCGAGCGGGAACATGCGGTGGACGATCACATGGTCGGGCACGAGGTTGATGAACACCTGCGGCTTGACGGTGATCGCGTAGTAGCGGCGGTCCTGGTCGGCGGTCAGGCCGGGAATTCGGGCGACGCCGGTGCGGCCGTCGTAGGTGAAGCCTTCGATCGTGCTGCCGAATTCCGCACCGTGGCCGACGTAGTACTGGGCCGCGTAGCCCTTGGCGAACTCCGGGAGGACGCTGACCAGTTCGGGGTGGATCGCCGAGCAGTGGTAGCACTCCATGAAGTTCTCGATGACGAGCTTCCAGTTGGCCTTGACGTCGTAGGTGATCCGGCGGCCGACGGTGAGCCGATCGACGTCGTAGTTCTCGATCGCCTCCACGTCGCCGAGTCGCTCGACGGCCGCGCCGATCACGTCGTGTTCGAAGGAGGGCGGCTCGTCGGCGAGGCAGATCCACACGTAGCCGAGCCATTCGCGCGTGTGGACGGTGAGCAGGCCGTACTCCGCGCGGTCCACGTCGGGCATCCTGGCCAGGTTGGGAGCGGCGACGAGGCTGCCGTCCAGGGCGTAGGTCCAGGCGTGGTACGGGCAGCGGAATGTGCGCTTGACCTGGCCGGACTCCTCGGTGCACAGCTGTGCGCCGCGATGCCTGCAGGCGTTGAGGTGCGCGCGGATCTCCCCTTCGCGGGTACGCACCACGAGCACGCTCTCCCGGCCGACCTGGACCGTGCGGAAGCTGCCCGGATGCGGCACGTCCTCGCCGCGGATCACGCAGAACCACATCCGCTCGAAGACGCGCTGCTGTTCGAGCGCGAAGACCGCGGGGTCGGCGTACGCGGAACCGGGGAGGGTGCGCAGCAGGCTCGGCGGGAGGGCGAGCTCGGGGGCGGCGGTCACGTCAGGGCCTTTCGCGCGGGGTCGAAGAGGCCGATGGGGTGCGCGGTGGCACCCTCGGTGGCCAGGTCGGCGAGGATCTCGCCGACGACGGGGACGAACTTGAAGCCGTGGCCGGAGAAGCCGCACGCGACGGTCACCTGGCGGTGCGCGGGGTGGGGCGCGATGACGAAGTGCTCGTCGGCGGTATTCGTGTACATGCACGTCGCCGCGTGCAGGAGTCGGCCTGGGAGAGTGGGGATCCGGGGGCGCATATATCCGCGGATGGCCTCCACCTCCGCGTCGCGCACGTCGCGGTCGATCGTCTCCGGCGTGCAGATCTGGCCGCCGCGGAACATCGCGATCTTCGCGCCGCCGTCCGGGCCGTCGATGGCGGGGAAGCCGTAGAACTGGGCGCCCGCGTCGAGTTCCCAGATGTAGATCGGGTGGACGTTCGGGAGGAAGGGAGCGGTGCCGCCGTCCGGGCCGAACCAGTACATGACCTGGCGTTCGATCTCGAACTCGATTCCCAGGTCGGCGAGCAGCTTGGGGGCCCACGCGCCCGGGCAGATCACCAGCCGGTCCGCGGTGTACGAGTCGTGATCCGTCGTCACGCGCACGCCCTCGCCGGACGGGTCGGCCGTCCATTCGGCGACTGTCTCCTCGAAGTGCAGTTCGGCGCCCGCCTGCCCGGCCAGCTGGAGGTGCGCGAGCACGGAGGCTTCGGGGCGGACGAAGCCGGCCATCGCCTCGTACAGTGCGACCTCGTCATCAGCGGGACGCAGGGTGGGGAAGCGGGCGCGGATCTCGGCGGCGTCGAGCATCTCGTGCTCAAGACCCCACTGCTCCGCGCTGACCCTGCTGCCGGCCACGGTACGGCTGTCCGGGCTGCCGATCATCACGCCGCCCGTGTATGTCACGACACTGCGACCCGAATCGCGCTCGATCTGCTCCCACAGTTCGGCGGCGCGCAGCAGCAGCGGCACGTACGCCGGGTCCTCGAAGTAAGCCTGCCGGGTCACGCGTGAGCCGCCGTGGCTGGATCCGCGGTTGTGCCCGGGTGTGAAGCGCTCGAGGCCGAGGACGCGCACACCACGTCCGGCGAGCCGGTAGGCGGCGGCGCTGCCCATCCCGCCGAGGCCGATCACGATCACGTCGTAGGAGCTGCTCACGAGGGACTCGCTTTCTATCGGCGGATGCGGGCCATGGAGGGGTCGAAGAGCGGTTCCTCGGCTACGTGCGCGGGCAGGCGGGCTCCGAAGTACTCCACCTGCACGCGGGTGCCGGGTGCGGTCGCGGCGACGGGTAGCCAGGCGTACGCGATCGATGCGCCGGCGCAGTAGCCGTACGCGGCGCTCGTGATGTAGCCGACCGGAGTGTCGTCGACATAGACAGGCTCCCTGCCCATGACGACGGACTGCGGGTCGTCGAGGAGCAGGCAGGTGAGTTTCCGAGCCGGATCGGAGCCGGCGGCGAGCAGCGCGTCGCGGCCGATGAAGTCGCCCTTGTCGAGGCGAAGGGCGAACTCGAGCCCTGCTTCGTACGGGTTGTGCTCGGGGGTCATGTCCACGCCCCAGGACCGGTAGCCCTTCTCCAGACGCAGGCTGTTGAACGCGCTCCGCCCGGCCGCAACGACGCCGTGCGCCTGCCCGGCCTCCCAGAGCGTGTCCCACAAACGCAGCCCTGCGTCAGCCGTCGTGTACAGCTCCCAGCCGAGTTCGCCGACGTACGACACACGTAACGCGGTTACGGGAACTTCGCCGATATACGCCTGCCTGGCCTTGAAGTAACCGAAGCCGCGGTGCGAGAAATCGGTCGTCGTCAACGGCTGCACCAGGTCGCGGGCCAGCGGCCCCCAGAGGCCGATGCAGCAGGTTCCGGCCGTGATGTCGCGGATCTGCACGCTGCCGTCGTCGGGAAGCCGCCGCGTGAACCAGTCGAGGTCGAGCGGGCCGTTCGCGCCGACCTGGAAGCGGTCTGCGCCGAGTCGCGCGACAGTCAGGTCACTGCGAATGCCGCCGCGTTCGTCGAGCAGCAGCGTGTAGGTGACGGAGCCAACCGGTTTGTCGAGTTTGTTGGTGGTCGTGCGCTGCAGGAACTCGAGTGCGCCGGGGCCGGTGACCTCGAGGCGCTTGAGCGGGGTCATGTCGTACATGGCGACGCGCTCCCGGGTGGCCAGCGCCTCGGCTCCGGCGATCGGCGACCAGTAGCGCGAGGCCCACGCGTCTCGTGCGGGGATCTCGCCGACAGCGGGCAGATCCGCGTTCGCCTCGAACCAGTGCGGACGCTCCCAGCCGCCTGCCTCCAGGAATACCGCACCGAGTTCCTGCTGCCGTGCGTAGAAGGGGCTGACGCGCAGCGGACGCGGCTGCTCGGCCGGCTGGAGCGGGTGGATGATGTCGTAGACCTCGACGAAGTTCCGACTGCTGCGCCGATGCACGTACGGGGGCGCGAGCTGCACGTCCTCGAAGCGGTTGATGTCGCATTCATGCACGTCCACGCTCGGCTGTCCGTCGACCAACCACTCCGCGACCGCCGCCGCCACGCCCGCCGAGTGCGTCACCCACACGGCCTCCGCGACCCAGAAGCCCTGCAGCTGAGGGGATTCGCCGAGCAGGGGGAATCCGTCCGCGGTGAAGGAGAAGATTCCGTTGAATCCCTCATCCACCTTCGCTGCGGCGAGCGCGGGCAGCAGGTCGGTGGCATCGCGCCACGAGGGCTCGAAGTCCTCTTCAGTGAAGGCCAGCATGGAAGGCATGGCGGAGGCGCCGGGCGCGCTCACGTCGGCGAGATCGACGGGTATCGGGCGGTGTGCGTACGAGCCGATGCCGATCCGGTCCTCGTGTTCGCGGAAGTACAGGTCGCGTTCCTGGTGCCGCAGGATCGGCAGCAGCGCCTCGGTGACGGCATCGGCGTGGCGTCCGGCGAGCGCGGCGACCTGCGTGGTGCGGACGTACTGGTGGGCCATCGGCAGCAACGGGAGTTCGAGCCCTGCCATGCGGCCGATATTCGGTCCCCAGAAACCGGCGCAGGACACGACGATGTCGGCGGGGAACGTGCCCTGATCGGTGACGACGCCGGTCACGCGGCCGCCCGCCGATTCGATGTCGAGGACGGTGTGCCGCGGCAGGAAGCGTGCTCCGGCGGAGACGGCGCGACGGGCTTGGGCCTCCGCCGCGCGTACGCCTTTCGCCAGCCCGTCGTTCGGCGTGTGGAATCCGGCGAGCACGCGGTCCCGGTCCAGCAACGGATGCAGCGCGACGCACTCGCCGGGATCCAGCAGCCGCGCCGGCACGCCCCAGGCCGCCGCGTAGCCCGCCCGCCGCGTCAGATCCACGGCTCGCTCCGGCGTGGTCGCGATCTCCAGGCCGCCCACGGCATTGAAGCACCATCCGCCATCGAGTTCGAGCCCCGAGTACTTGGCCACGGTGTACGAGGCGAAGCCGGTCATCGTCTTCGACGGATTCGTCTGGAAGATCAGGCCGGGAGCATGCGAGGTCGAACCGCCGGTCGCGAACAGCGGGCCCTGGTCCAGCACGGTGAGCCGCTCCGCCCAGCCGCGGGCGGCCAACTCGTCGGCCAACGCGCAGCCGACGATCCCGGCGCCGACGATCACTATCCTGGGCCGCACCGTCACCAGCTCCATCCCGTTGTTGCGCATAGCGAAATGCGGTGCTCAATGAGAAACAGGGTCGAGGCGGCCGACGGCACTGTCAAGGGCCCGCGGCAAACGTTGTGAGCTGAGACGACGGGGAAACATTGGCTCATGCGGAGTTAACCCGGGAGCCTTGACGGGCTACCCGGCTGCTTCCATGCTGTCTGCAATCCCGTTGCGCCATAAGGAGACTGTCTCTGATTGCGCAACGATCGAGGAGGTGGTCAGCGTGCGTCCCGACTCGCTCTTGATCGACGGCTCCTGGCGGACCGCCCGCGCGGGCGGCGGCCGCGAGATCATCGACCCCTGCGACGCAAGCGTGGCCGCGACGGTCGCGGAGGCGGACGCGGGCGACGTCGACGCCGCGGTGGCCGCCGCGAAGGCCGCGTTCCGGGGCGGCGAGTGGTCCGGGATGCCGACCGCGCAGCGCGTGGCGGTGCTCGAGGCCGTAGCCGTCGCGCTGCAGGCGAACCGCGACGAGATATCCCACCTGGAGACGCGCGACACCGGCAAGACGCTCGCCGAGAGCGAGTACGACGTCGACGACTCGACCGCCGTCTACCGCTACTACGCCGCGCTGGCCGCGCAGGACGCGGGACGTGTCGTCGACACCGGCCGCGCGGGCGTGGACAGCCGCATCGTGTACGAGCCGGTCGGCGTCTGCGGCCTGATCACGCCGTGGAACTACCCGCTGCTGCAGATCTCCTGGAAGATCGCGCCCGCGCTCGCCGCCGGAAACACCCTCGTGGCCAAGCCGAGCGAGCTCACGCCGCTGACCACGATCCGGCTGTTCGAGCTGCTGGAGACCGCGCTGCGCGAGGCGGGCGCGCCGAGTGGCGTGGCGAACCTGGTGCTCGGCGGCGGGGTGGTCGGAGCCGCGTTGGCCGCGCACCCGGACGTGGACCTGGTGTCGTTCACCGGGGGAGCGGCGAGTGGGAAGTCGGTGATGACGGCCGCCGCGAGCACGGTCAAGAAGGTCGCACTCGAACTCGGCGGCAAGAACCCGAACATCGTGTTCGAGGACGCGGACTTCGAGACCGCGGTGGACTTCGCGCTGACGGCGGCGTTCCTGCACTCAGGCCAGGTCTGCTCGGCCGGTTCGCGACTCATCCTGCATCGAAGCCTGCACGAGCCTTTCGTCGCCGAACTGGTCCGCCGCGCCGAGCTGATCCGCGTCGGCCGCGGCCTCGACAAGGAGAGCGAGACCGGCGCGCTGATCTCGGCTGCGCATCGGGAGAAGGTCGAGCGCTACATCGCGGGAGCGCTCGCGCAGGGGGCCGCGCTGCGCTGTGGCGGGGTGCGACCTTCTGACGAGCAGCTGCAGGCAGGGTTCTTCCTCCGCCCGACCGTCCTCGATGACTGCCATGCCGGGATGACGGTCGTGCGCGAGGAGGTCTTCGGTCCGGTGCTGACCGTGGAGACCTTCGAGACCGAGGACGAGGCCGTCGAACTGGCCAACGACACGCCGTACGGCCTGGCCGGAGCCGTCTGGACGACGAACGAGGCGCGGGCCGCGCGGGTTGCCGGGAAGCTCAGGCTCGGCACGGTGTGGATCAACGACTACCACCCCTACGTGCCGCAGGCCGAATGGGGCGGCTACAAGCAGTCCGGCACCGGGCGCGAACTCGGCCCCTCCGGACTGCGCGAGTACCAGGAGACCAAGCACATCTGGCGCACGCTCGACCCGAAGCCGCAGAGGTGGTTCTCGGGCTGAGAAGGCCGCACACCTAGGGAGGCTCATGACTTCGCCCGAGACCAGTTACGACGTGGTGATCGTCGGCGGCGGAACGGCGGGCGCGGTGCTCGCCGCGCGGCTGAGCGAGGATCCGGACCGCTCCGTCTGCCTGATCGAGGGCGGGCCCAGCGACCTCGGCGACGACCGCGTGCTGCGACTGCGCAACTGGATCAACCTGCTCGGCACCGAACTCGACTACGACTACCCGACCACGCCGCAGCCGCGCGGCAACTCCAACATCCGGCACTCCCGCGCCCGCGTTCTCGGCGGCTGCTCCTCGCACAACACCATGATCAGCTTTCTGCCGCTGCCCGCCGATTTCGCCGACTGGGAGGCGGCCGGGGCGGCCGGCTGGGGCTACGAGGCGATGGTCCCGTACTACCAGCGGCTGCGGAACATGATCGTGCCGGTCGCCGAGAAGGACCGGAATCGGATCGCGAAGGACTTCGTCTCGGCGGCGGGCGGCGCGCTCGGAGTGCCGGAAGTCACCGACTTCAACGCCAAGCCCTTCGAGGACGGAGTCGGCTTCTTCTCCGTGGGCTACGACGCGGAAACCGGCATCCGCTCCTCGTCCTCCGTCGCCTACCTGCACCCGATCCTCGACCGGCCGAATCTGACGCTGCTCCTGGAAACCTGGGTCGAGAAGCTGTTGGTGACGGACGGACGCGCCACCGGCGTGCGGGTTCGCGGCGCGGACGGCACGGTCGAGGTCATCGTGGCACGCGAGGAAGTCGTGCTGTGCGCCGGATCCATCGACACGCCTCGGCTGCTGCTGCTCTCCGGCATCGGCCCCGCGGAGCAGCTGAGCGAACTCGGTATCGAGGTCGTCGCCGACGTACCCGGCGTCGGCGAGAACCTGCTGGACCATCCCGAGTCGATCATCATCTGGGAGACGAAGGCGGCCCTGCCGCCGGAATCCGCGATGGACTCGGACGCGGGGCTCTTCGTCCGCCGGGACGCCTCCGACCCCCGCCCCGACCTGATGTTCCACTTCTACCAAATCCCGTTCTGCGAGAACACCGCGCCGCTCGGCTACCCGGTGCCCGAGCACGGGGTGTGTATGACCCCGAACATCCCCCGGCCGCGCAGCCGTGGCCGGCTCTACCTGACCAGCGCGGATCCGGCGGTCAAGCCAGCGCTGGACTTCCGCTACTTCACCGATCCCGAGGGCTACGACGAGCGCACCCTCGTCGACGGAATCCGGCTGGCCCGCGAAGTCGCGCGCACCGCGCCACTGTCCGACTGGCTGCTGCGGGAGGTGGCGCCCGGACCCGACGTGACCGGCGACGCCGAACTCTCCGAGTACGCGCGCCGGGCCGCGTTCACCGTCTTCCACCCCGCCGGCACCTGCCGGATGGGAGCCGTGGACGACGAGCTGGCCGTCGTCGACCCGGAACTGCGGCTGCGCGGCGTGGCCGGGGTGCGGATCGCCGACGCTTCGGTGTTCCCGAGCATGCCCACCGTCAATCCGATGGTGGCCGTCCTGATGATCGGCGAGAAGGCCGCCGAACTGATGAAGGAGTGAGCACGTGACCGCATCCGAACCCACCGCCACCCTGACAGAACCAAGCGATTCACACGATTTAGCCCGGTTCGGCTATAAGCAGGAGTTGCACCGCTCTCTCGGCTCCTTCTCCAGCTTCGCCGCCGGATTCAGCTACATCTCCATCATGACCGGTGTCTTCCAGCTCTTCGGCTTCGGATTCGCCTCCGGCGGCCCGGCGATGATCTGGACCTGGCCGCTGGTCTTCGTCGGCCAGGGCGCCGTCGCGCTCTGCTTCGCCGAGCTGGCCGGACAGTTCCCGCTGGCCGGATCGGTGTATCAGTGGGCGAAGCAGGTCGCCAGCCCGGCGACGTCGTGGATGGCCGGCTGGATCATCATCATCGGCTCGATCGTCACGGCGGCGGCGGTCGCGGTGGCGTACCAGGTGATCCTGCCGCAGGTCTCGCTCGGCTTCGAGATCGTCGGCGGCTCCTCCGACGCCGGCCTGACCAGCACTCCGGCCGGAGCGCAGAACGCCATCGTGCTCGCCCTCGCGCTGATCGTGTTCACGACCGCGGTGAACATCGTCGGGGTCAAGGTCATGGCGAAGATCAACAACTTCGGCGTCCTGGTAGAACTCTGCGGCTCCACGCTGCTCGTGATACTGCTGATCGTGCACGCCAAGCACGGTCCGCAGATCGTCACCCAGACCAACGGAACCGGCGCCGGGCACTCCACCGGCTACGTGGGCGCCTTCCTCGTCGCGGCCATCATGAGCGCGTACGTGTTCTACGGCTTCGACACCGCGGGCTCGCTGGCCGAGGAGACGCTCGAGCCGCGCCGCCACGCGCCGAAGGCCATTCTGCGCGCCATCTCCGCGGCGTTCGCCATCGGCGGCCTGCTGATGCTCTTCGCGATGATGGCCACCAAGAACCTCTCCGACTCGAACATCGGCACGCTCGGCCTGCCGTACATCATCAAGAGCGTACTCGGCAACGGCCTCGGCGACGTCTTCCTCATCTGCTCGGCGATCGCGATCACCGTGTGCTGCCTCGCCGTGCAGACGGCCGCGATCCGACTGATCTTCTCCATGGCACGCGACGACCGGCTGCCGTTCTCCTGGGCGCTCGCCAAGGTCTCCGTGCGCTCGCGCACCCCGATCCTGCCCGCGCTGCTCACCGGTGTGCTCACGATCGCCCTGCTGCTGGTCAACATCGGCAACCAGCGGGTGTTCTACGTGCTGACCTCGGTGGCCATCATCCTGTTCTACATCCCCTACCTGATGGTCACCGGGCCAGTGCTGCTCCGCCGCCTGCGCGGACACTGGCCGCGCCCGGAGCACGGCGGGTACTTCAGCCTCGGCCGCTGGGGCCTGCTGGTCAACGGCTTCGCCGTGCTCTACGGCGCCGCGATGATCGTCAACCTCGCCTGGCCGCGCGCCGCCGTCTACGGCAGCGACCACTGGTACTACCAGTGGGGCGCCATCGTCTTCACCGGCGTCATCGCGCTGGTCGGCGGTGCGTACTACCTGATCCGCAAGCCCGGTGCTCAGGCGGGTCCTCAGCCGGGCAGATGACCCATGAGGTACGAGATCTCCGTGGCCGCCGCGACAACCAGCGCGGCGACCGCGGGGATCCGGTCCTCGGGCAGCCGGAATGAGGGTCCTGACGCACTGACCGCGGCGATGACCATGCCGCCGGGGCCGCGGATCGGCGCGGCAACGGCGTTCAGGCCGGGCTCGAGCTCTTCCACGGTGAACGCGTAACCGGTCTTCCTGGCCTGCGCCAACTGTTCGCGCAGCACGTGCGGGTCGGTGACCGTGCGCGGAGTCGATGCCTCAAGTCCTTCGGCGATCAGCGCGGCCGCGCGGTCCTCCGGCAGATACGCGAGCAGTACCTTGCCGCTGGACGTGGCGTGCAGCGGCGTGCGCTGGCCGACCCAGTTGTGCGTCGTGATCGATGAACGACCGAGCACCTGGTCGATGTTGACCGCGCTGGATCCGTCGAGCACGGCGATGTTCACCGTCTCGCCCACCTCGTCCGCCAGCCGCTGGCACACCGGCCTGCCCTGCTGGTTGAGCTCCATCTGCCCGCTCATCGCCCCGGCCAGCCGCAGCAGCCCGAAGCCGAGCCGGTAGGCGCCGCGCTCCCGCGTCTGCTCGATCAGACCCCTGCGTTCAAGTGCGGACGCCAGTCGGAATGCGGTGGATTTGTGCACGCCGAGCCGCGACGCGAGCTCCGTGATCCCCAGTTCCCCGCGCCCGGCCAGCAGTTCCAGGATGCTGACGGCCCGATCCACCGACTGCACCGGCGACGAGCCCGACACCGCCTCCGTGTTGCTCATAGCGCAACAGTATGCAGGATTTCGCGGCGATGTACGGCGCCATCTGTCAACAGGGCTATCCGTACACCTCGGCGACGTTGTCCTTCGGTGCCGGCTGCGAATGGCCCGCGGGCCCGGCGGCGAAGGCACGCATCAGGTTCTCGGTCGCCTTCGTCACGAACGCGCCCGTGCGGGCGTTCATCCCGTTGTCGGCGTCGGGAGTGCCCGCGAGCAGGCCCTCGACCCAGCGCATCGTGCCCGACGCGAAGACCCCGGCGCCGCTGGAGACCTCGTAGTACGCCGAATCCGAGTGGCTGGACTCTCCGTTGCAGACCAACGGGGAGTGGCCGATGATCTCGATCGGCCGCGGCGTCGGCTGGCCCGGCGTCACGCGGTCGTACTCGACGCCGATGAGGTGGTCGAAGCTGTCGCCGTTCCGCACGCCGGTGCCCGCGAAGAGCCAGTGGTTCGCGTCGTGCACGACGTACGGCGCGTCGGTGGGGTGGCTCTCGTAGAGCACACCGGTCATCGACGACTCGGGATCGGGCGACGGATCGGCGCGGAAGCCCGTGGTCACGAGCGCATTGTCGTGCCCGTAGAGCGGATCCTGTTCGTACGAGGTCTTATAGCAGGTCACGTTCCGATTCGTGCCGAGTTCGCTGGACTCGAAGCGGATCCCGCGGAAGCACGTGTTCGCGCCGAGGAAGGCGACATTGGTACCCGCGTCGCG
>NZ_DASZKT010000073.1:0-14955 GCF_035552695.1 Actinospica sp. | reverse complement strand
ACGATCTTGACCGAAGTGGTCGGCCCCGAAGGCGCGGGCGCGGCGTAGCCCGGGCTAGAGGTTGCGAAGTCCAAGGAGCACCCTTTCCAGAAGCGCGAGGTCGGGCTTGCCTTCGGCGGTGCCCGGCTGCTGAACGGCGATCAGACCCGTCTCGGCCATGTCGCCGACCATTACCCGGGCGACGCCCAGGGGCATCCGCATCAGCGCCGCGATCTCCGCCAACGATTTGATCTCGACGCAGAGTTCGCAGATGCGCTGGTGCTCCGGCATGAGCCCGTAGCCGGGATTGCGTCCCTGGGGGGTGGTCGAGACCAGTGCCTCCAGGGCCAGTTGATAGCGCGCCCGCGTCCGGCCGCCTGTCATGGCGTACGGGCGGACAAGCGGTGAGGAGTCTTGTCCTGAACTCAATGAAACCGTCCTTCGCGTCGGGGGCTGCAACAACAGGCGCGCGTTGACCGTGGCGGCGACTACCGGGGCAGCGAGTTCTGCAGCTCCGCGCGCAGCGCGGGAGTCAGCACGTCGCCGGCCCGTTCCACCAGGAGGGCCATCTCGTAGCCGATCAGGCCCATGTCGCAGTCGGAGGAGGCGAGGACGGCCAGCACCGAGCCGTCGCTGATCGCCATCACGAAGAGGAAGCCGCGCACCATCTCGACGACGGTCTGGGTGACCGAACCGCCCTCGAAGATCCGCGCAGCTCCGGTGGTCAGGCTGGACAGACCGGAGGCGACCGCGGCGAGCTGGTCGGCCCGGTCCCGCGGGAAGCCGTTGGAGACCGCGAGCAGCAGGCCGTCAGAGGAGACCACGACGGTGTGCGCCACCCCCGGCACGCGGTCCACGAAGTTGGTGATCAGCCAGTTGAGGTTCTGGGCCGCCTGGCTCAGCTCGCTCACGGTTGTGCCCTTTCCAAATCAGTGCCTGAGAGACGTTTCGGCAAAGCTGCGTCCAGCTCCATGGTGCACCCGGCCGCGGTCGCGGCCCAGGTCTCCGGGAGCTCCGGCGCGTGGGAGACGCCGGGGAAGGACGTGGACACGGTCATCTAGTTCTCATCACCTTCGGGCTTCGACGGCTCGCCGCCCTGGCCGATGGCCGCGTCGCGGCCCTGGCGCAGTCCGCGGTGGAAGCTGGACAGCTTGCCTCGTACCTCCTCGGCCGAACGGGCGGGAATCGGCGGGGGCGTGGCCTTGGCCGCCCCGGTGCCGCCGGCCGAGCCGGGGACCAGGTTGGACTTGGGCACCCGCTTCGGCAGGCCCTTCTGGGTCAGGCCCGCGGCCACCGGCTTCGCGGCGGCCTGCGCGGCGCGCCAGCCCTCGTCGCCCGGGGACGACCAGGCCGCGCCCGCTCCCGCGGGCTGGCTGCTGGTGCTCGGCGCGTCCGGCGCGGGCTGCCGGCCCGGCAGGGGGGACTCCATAGGCGGTTCTCCTGCGGAGGTCGGTGCGGCCGTCGCGGGTGCCGACGGCGTGGGCTGGGGGATGCTCGGCGCTTCCGGGGTGGTGGTCCCGGCGCCGGGGGCGGACGTCTCGACCCGGGGCGGCACGATCGGGGCCGGGGCCGGAGCCGGGGCCACGTCGATGGCCGGGGCCGCGGGCAGCTCGGCCCGCGGCGCGGCGGGCAGGACCGCCGGAGCCGGCGGGGTCGCCGAGGCCGGGGCCTCGGCGCGCGGCTGCACGTTCTGCGCCGCCTGGGCGCGCGCCTCGTCGCGGCGGCGGAACCACTCAGACTCCATCGCCTCGAAGATCGGCAGCCGCTCGTCGGTCGCCGGGGCCGGCGGCAGCGGGTCGGCCGCGAACAGCCGCTCGGCCACCGAGTACTCGCCGGAGCCGGACGGGTCGGCGCCCTGCGCGGGTCCGCCGATCGCCCGGCGGCCGCCGGCGCTGAGCCGGAACTCGCCGGTGTCGTCCGCGCGGCCCTGCGGCAGCGCCGGAGCCTGCGGCGCGGGAGCGACGGCCGGGAACCGCGGCGCGGGCGGGGCGGGCATCGCGGGCGGCTGGGCGGGCTCCCGCACGGCCGGGAACTGGCCGGTGTTGCCCGTGCTGCCCACGTCGCGGATCCGCGGCAGCTGCCCGGTGGCCTCGCCGGAACGGACCTGCGGCGCCGCGGGCGGCGGCTCGACCGAGGACGGATCGCGCAGCGGCAGCGGCATCGAGCCGGACTGGCCAAGCGGGTCGGGCGGGCCGAGCGGCGGCCGATTCGGCCCGGAGGGGCCGAACGGGTCCTGCTGCGGCGGCGCGGGGGGCTGCGGCGGCGGCTGCTGGAACTGCTGCGGCGCCGGGGCGCCGAGGTTCAGCTCGTTGCGCGGGGCGGCCCGGAAAGGGTTGCCGGGGGCCGGAGCGGCCGGACGCGGCACGCCCTGGCCGAACTCGGCGCCCGAGGGGTTGTCGGAACCCGGCAGGCCCGGCAGACCCGGCATTCCGGGGCCCTGCTCGGGCACGAACGGACCGGCGTGGCCGCGCGGCTCGCCGGCGAACGGGTTGCCGCCCTGCGGGAGGCCGGACAGGCCCTCGGAGCCGAAGGGGGCGGCGGGCAGGTCGGGCCGCTGCGGCTCGGGGCCGCCGAACGGCGGTCCGGCCGGGGACTCCTCGCGCGCCGGGGCCGCGAACGGGTTGACCGGCGGGCCGACCGGCGGGGCCGGCATGGTCGCGTCGGGCTCCGCGTCCAGCGGCGCGCGCGCGCTGGGTATGGACTGGCCGAGCGAGCGCTCCGGGGCGGCGGGCGGCCCGTCCTGCGTCGAGCCGACGCCGAGTCCGCTCAACGCGCCGAGGCCCGAGGCCTGCGGATGCGGCTGCGGACCGGTGGCGTCCTGCTGCTCGGCGAAGGCCGGGAAGCCCTCGGAGCCGATCGCGCCGCGCCGCGGCAGCACGCCGCCGAGGTTGCGCACCCCGGTCGCGGACAGCTCGGTGATCGGCGCCTGCTCGTTCTCCACGCCCGCCAGCAGCGAGCTGGGCACCAGCACCAGCGCGGTGATCCCGCCGCCGGCCGAGCGGCGCAGCCGCACCTGGATGCCGTGCCGGGTGGCCAGCCGACCGACCACGTACAGGCCCATGCGGCGCGAGATGGCCACGTCGATGACCGGCGGGTTGGCCAGCCGCTCGTTCGCGTCGTCGAGTTCCTCCGGCGTCATGCCGATGCCGGAGTCCTCGATCTCCAGCATCACGCCGCCGGTGTTGAGCGTGTTCGCGGTGACCGTGACCCGGGTCTCCGGCGCGGAGAACGAGGTCGCGTTCTCCAGCAGCTCGGCGACCAGGTGGACGAGGTCGTTGACGACGCGGCCGACCACGTTGGTGTCCGGCAGGCCCTGCAGCTGCACCCGCTCGTACTGCTCCACCTCGGAGGCGCCGGCGCGCAGCACGTCGAGCAGGCGGACCGCCTGGCTCCACTTGCGGCCCGGCTCCTCGCCGGCGAGGACCAGCAGGTTCTCACCGTTGCGGCGCATACGGGTCGCGAGGTGGTCCAGCTTGAAGAGGTTGGCCAGCTGGTCCGGGTCCTGCTCGGAGTTCTCCAGCTCGTCGATCAGCCGCAGCTGGCGCTGCACCAGCGACTGGGACCGGCGGGAGAGGTTGACGAACATCGAGTTGACGTTCGCCCGGAGCATCGCCTGCTCGGAGGCCAGTCGCACGGCCTGCTGGTGGACCTCGTCGAAGGACCGCGCCACCTCGCCGATCTCGTCGGAGGAGGTGATCGGGATCGGTTCGACCCGGCTGTTCGCGTCCGCCGTGGCGGCGTCCGCGTCGCGCAGCCGGCGGACCATCTCGGGCAGTCGGGTCGAGGCGATGTCCAGGGCCGCGGCACGCAGCAGGCTCAGCGGGCCGGTCAGCGAGCGGGCCACCAGGACGGTGCCGACGAAGGAGAGCAGCAGCGCGACGATGATCACGCCGATGTTCAGGTAGAGGTCGTTGTCGGCGCTGTCCAGCAGGGACTGCGCGTCGTTCTGCATCTGGGCGATCGTGACCGCCTGCACGGCGCGCAGGTTGCCCAGCGTGGAGGCCAGGTCGTCGTCGGCCACCGCCGTGGTCAGGTTGAGCTGGTTGGCCGCCACCGCGGCGCTGGTGTTCGAGGACTGCAGCACGCTCAGCGCGGCGGTGTTGCCGGCCGCGGCGCCGGCCACCTCGGGCCCGGAGACGGTCGCGTTGAAGGACTGCACCAGCGCGGGCGTCGCCACCGCCTTGAAGCTCGCCTCGGAGGACTGGTACGCGGCGAGGGCGTCCTGCAGCGTGGTGGCCTGCGCCTGCTGCACGATGGCCGGGCTGAGCGGTCCGTCGGAGTGGATGACCTGGCCGGTGATCACCGCGGCCTGCGCCTCGGCCTCGACCATTTGGCTGATCGCGGTCAGCGCCTCCTGGTCCTGCGTCAGCGAGACGTCGGAGGCGCCGGAGGCGGCGTTGGCCACGACCGCGAGCACGTCGTCCACCACGCCGCTGTAGGCGTTGTACGTGGTCGTGTACGGGGCCGGGGAGCTGGTGACGACCTTCTCGAGGTTCGGCAGGTCGTTGGTGCGGCCGATCGCCTCGACCGTGGCGTCGCGCAGCCCGCTGGCGTAGGAGCTGCCGGTGGCGACGGCCTGCGCGGAGGCGGTCAGGTTGGCCAGCGTGGTCTGCGTGTTGCTCTCGGCGTACTTGTAGTCGCTCCAGTCGGGGTTGCTCGAGGTGCACGGCCCGCCGTTCGCGGCGGCCAGGCAGAGCGCCGCGGCCTGCCGCTCGTCCTGCAGGGCGAGCACCAGCGTCTCGACCGTGGCGACCGTGTTCGCCTGGAACTTGACGTTCGCGTAGTGCGTGCGGTCCTGGTACAGGGTGCTGACGCGGGTGGCGGCCACCCCGATCGCGATGATCAGCGGGAAGCACACCAGCAGGAAGAGCCGGTTGCGCACGCGCCAGCTGCGTATCGAGAAGCGCCCGGCGCGCTCGGGGCCGGGGGCGGCTCCGGGGGCGGGCGGCTGACCGGGCGTGCGTACGCCGCGTCGCCGCTCGGACGCGGCCGTGTTGACACCGGAGCTCCGAGCGCCGCTCTGGGCGGACTCGCGGCGCGGGGTCACGGGTCGTGTCTGCACTTGCCCTCACCAGATTCTTGGCCGTGTCCGGCGACGCCCCTGCGGCCCGTGCTCGGCTCGCGCGAAGGCGTCGTGGTGCGGCGGGTAGCTCGACCGTTCGAGCGCAGCGCTCGTCGGTCCGTTCAGGAAACGAATTCCAGCACAGACCCGGCACTTGAGCCAAGACGGGGGTGACACAATTCAGAATCAGTCCGGGAACAGAACGTACAAATGCGGACATACGGGACGACTTTGCTGAGTTTTCACCGACACGCCTAGCGAATTGCCGACGCTCGGTGGAAGACTTCGGCTACCCCGGACCGCAGGCGCGGACCAGGAACGATCGCGCAATCACGGAACGTCGCCGAATCACGACTTTACGTGAGTAGCCCCTGATTAGGTTTCACCTCGGGGCCATTTCCCTCGGCTGAATCTTCTGTACCGCCCGCGCGCCGTTTCGAAACCGTTCCGGCGTCGTATCCGAGGTGCGTATTCATGGTCACCCGGAAGTGGATTAGCATTGCGCCGCCAGACCGACCGATCCGCGTCAGAACCCGAGAGGCCCCGCATGTCCCAGACCCGAGCGCCGCGGTCCGACCGACCCGTGCGGCACCCGCGTTCCTGGCGCCGGAGGCTCGGCGCGTACGGCGGCGCGCTCGCCCTGGTGGGCGGACTCACCAGCGCGTGCAGCTCCGGCGGCGGCTCGCTGGAGAAGCCGAACCTCAACGTGGGCGTCGTCAGCGGGATCGGCGCCGCCACCTTCGAGCTCGGCGTGAGCCAGAAGGTCTTCGACCAGAGCGGGCTGAGCCTGAACGTCACGGACTACTCGACGGACGCCGCGGCCGAGGCCGCGCTGCAGAAGGGCCAGATCGACATCGCCTTCGGCGACTACTCCGAGTTCCTCAACGTCGGGGCCTCGCCCGTGGCCACCAGCGTGCAGGTGGTCGGCGAGGGCTACGACGCGGGCGAGAACACCATCGGCCTGGTCGCCTCGTCGGGCTCCTCGCTCAAGAACGCCTCGCTCAGCGGCACCGGCGGCGTGGCCGCGCAGATGTCGAGCGGCTCGGTCAGCGTCGACGTTCCCGACCTGGCCAGCCCCGAGTACCTGGCGCTGTCCAACTGGGCGATCTCCGAGCAGAACCCGCTGAGCCTGACCGCCCAGAAGGTCAACTCGGCCGGCAACAACGCGGACGGCCCGACCACCGCCACGACGATGATCAACGCCGTGGTCTCCGGCTCGGTGGCCACCGCCGTGCTGCAGGAGCCGTACCTGACCGAGGCGATCGAGACCGGCAAGGTCACCGAGCTCGCGAACCTGGACTCGGGCAACGCGGAGAACATGCCGGTCTCCGGCTACTTCGCACTGCGCGACACGGCGCAGAAGAACCCGAACACGATCGCCGCGTTCGAGTCCGCCCTGGCCGAGGCGCAGGCGCTCGGCAACAGCCGGGTCGCCGTCGAGCAGGCGCTGACCGCCGCCAAGGTCCCCGCCCAGGTCGCCTCGACCACCGAGATCGGCAACTACCCGACCAACATCGTCGCGGCGAACCTGACCAACGTGCTGTCCCTGATGGGCTCGGCCAACCTGCAGACCTCGAGTCTCGACGCGGCGGCACTGACGGGCGGCACCGACAGCTGACCTCACGTCAGCTGTCGGTGCCGGCGATTAGGCTCCTACCTAGCAATTGATGACTAGGTAGGAGCAGCCGATGCTGATGACGACCGACGAAGCGGCGCCGTCCGACACTCCGAGCGCGGCGGAGATCCGGTTCCGCTCCGACGTGACCGTGGAGCTGGTCAAGTCCAGCGCGAGCGACGCCGACGTGCTGTTCGCCGCCCGGGTCTCGACCGCCGGCGAGAAGTCGCTGGAGCAGGTCGGCGCGGACGCCGAGGGCTCCGCCGGTCTGATCAACTATCTGATGCGGGACCGGCACGGCTCGCCCTTCGAGCACAACCAGTTCACCTTCTACGTCTCCGCGCCGATCTTCGTCTTCCGCGAGTTCATGCGGCACCGCACCTTCAGCTACAACGAGGAGTCCGGCCGCTACCGCAAGCTCGAGCCCGTGTTCTACGTCCCCGGCGCCGAGCGCAAGCTGGTGCAGGAGGGCAAGCCCGGCCGCTACGTCTTCGTGGACGGCACGCCGGAGCAGCACGCGCTGGTCGACACGACGACGCGCCGGGTGTGCACCGAGGCGTACCGCGGCTACCTGGAAATGCTCGAGGCGGGCGTCGCGCGCGAGGTGGCCCGCGGCGTGCTGCCGGTGTCGATCTACTCCTCGATGTACGCCACGTGCAACGCCAGGGCGCTGATGAACTTCCTCTCGCTGCGCACCAAGCGCGAGGACTCGACCTTCCCGTCCTTCCCGCAGCGCGAGATCGAGATGGTGGCCGAGCGGATGGAAGAGCACTTCGCCGCCACCATGCCGCTCACCCACGCCGCCTGGAACCGCAACGGCCGCGTCGCCCCGTGAGTCGATTGTCCGACCTTCGCTCTATCGAATGAAACGTACGGCCCGGACGTAACCGGACAGGTCGGTCAATCGGTATTGCGGGCAGGACCCCGCCGCGTCGTGACCCCCCGAACTCGGCGCGGCGGGCGTCTTCCCATCGCCGAGGACCCCGCCGCGTCGTGACACTGATCCGCGCCGGAACTCGGCGCGGCGGGCGTCTTCCCATCGCTTTCGCAGCGCTTTCCCACGGCTTTCGCACCGCCGGGCACCCCGCCGCCACGGGGCCGAAGGTGTCGCGGCGAGGCGGGCGTCCGGTAGCTTTATCCCATGGCCTCCACTTCTTCCAGCTCCGTGCCGTTCGGCCGCGTCCTGACCGCGATGGTCACTCCCTTCGCCGCGGACGGCGGGCTCGACCTCGACGGCGCGCAGCGGTTGGCCACCGAGCTGGTGGATGCCGGGAACTCCGGCCTGGTCGTCAACGGCACCACCGGGGAGGCGCCGACCACCACCGACGCCGAGAAGGCCGCGCTGGTCCGCGCCGTGCTCGAGGCGGTCGGCGACCGGGCGAGGATCATCGCCGGGGTCGGCGGCTACGACACGGCGCACACCGTGGCCCAGGCGGCGGCCATGCGGGAGATCGGCGCGCACGCGCTGCTGGCCGTGACGCCGTACTACAACAAGCCGCCGCAGGAGGGCGTCGCCCGCCACTTCACGGCCGTGGCCGACGCCACCGAGCTGCCGGTCGTGCTCTACGACATCCCCGGCCGCACCGGCACGCCGATCGAGACCGAGACCTTGCTGCGCCTCGCCGAGCACCCGCGGATCGTCGCGGTGAAGGACGCCAAGGGCGACCTCGGTGCCTCCAGCCGGGTGATGGCCGAGACCGACCTGGCCTACTACAGCGGCGAGGACGTGCTGAACCTGCCGCTCGCCGCGATCGGCTCCGTCGGCTGCATGTCCGTGGTCTCCCACCTGGTCAGCGCCGAGCTGGTGTCGTTGTACGATGCCTACTTCGGCGGCGACGTCGCCAAGGCGCGGGACATCCACCGAATGCTGCTTCCGGTGTACACGGGTGTGTTCCGCACCCAGGGGGTAATCACCATCAAGGCGGCCCTGCGCGCCCTCGGCCGGCCGGCCGGTCCGGTGCGACTGCCGCAGGTCGACCTGGACGAGGCGGGAACGGCCACGCTGCGCACGGACCTCGCCGCCGCCGGCATCGCCATCTGACCCGGGACCCTCCCCCAGCACGCACACGCTTACGGCCCTCGCGCCGGACAACCGCAGAACAACCGAACGAACAACTGAATGAGCAGCACGGCGACACACCGCCACCGGCGGCCGTCGCCGCGTCCCCGCACAGAAATAGATTTCGGACAGACCGCAATGAATGCACCACGAGGAGCCGCCAGATGAGCCATCCGCACCCCGAGCTGGGGACCCCGCCGCCGCTGGCCGAGGGCGCGCTCCGCGTCACTCCGCTCGGCGGTCTCGGCGAGATCGGCCGGAACATGACCGTCTTCGAGTACGCCGGCAAGCTGCTGATCGTGGACTGCGGGGTGCTCTTCCCCGAGCCCGAGCAGCCCGGCGTGGACCTGATCCTGCCGGACTTCACCTCGATCAGGGACCGCTACGACGACGTCGTCGCCGTGGTGCTCACGCACGGCCACGAGGACCACATCGGCGCCGTGCCGTACCTGCTCAAGGAGCGCCCGGACATCCCGCTGATCGGCTCGCAGCTCACCCTGGCGCTGATCGAGGCCAAGCTCGCCGAGCACCGGATCCGGCCGTACACGCTGGAGGTGAAGGAGGGTCAGACCGAGCGGATCGGCCCGTTCGACTGCTCCTTCCTCGCCGTGAACCACTCGATCCCGGACGCGCTGGCCGTGGTGATCCAGACCGGCGCCGGCACCGTGCTGCACACGGGCGACTTCAAGATGGACCAGCTGCCGCTGGACGGCCGGCTGACCGACCTCGCCGGCGTCTCCCGGCTGGGCGAGACCGGGCTCGATCTGGTGCTGGTGGACTCCACAAACGCCGAGGTGCCCGGCTTCGTGGCGAGCGAGCGGGAGATCATGCCCGCGCTCGAGCGCGCCTTCGCCACCGCGCAGCGCCGGCTGATCGTCGCCTCGTTCGCCAGCCACGTGCACCGCATCCAGCAGGTGCTGGACTGCGCGGTGAAGTACAAGCGGAAGGTGGCCTTCGTCGGCCGCTCGATGGTGCGCAACATGGGCATCGCGCGCGACCTGGGGTACCTCAAGGTGCCGGACGGCCTGGTGATCGACGCCAAGCTGATCGAGGACCTGCCGCCGGAGCAGGTCGTGCTCGTGTGCACCGGGTCGCAGGGCGAGCCGATGGCCGCGCTGTCCCGGATGGCCAGCCGCGACCACCAGATCAGGATCGTCGAGAACGACACCGTGGTGATGGCCTCCTCGCTGATCCCGGGCAACGAGTCCTCGGTCTACCGGGTGATCAACGGCCTGGTCCGCTGGGGCGCCAACGTGGTGCACAAGGGCAACGCCAAGGTGCACGTCTCCGGGCACGCGTCGGCCGGCGAGCTGTTGTACTTCTACAACCTGGCCAAGCCGAAGAACGTCATGCCGGTGCACGGCGAATGGCGGCACCTGCGCGCGAACGCGGACCTCGCGGTCCTCACCGGCGTCCCGCGCGAGCGCACGGTGCTGGCCGAGGACGGCGTCGCCGTGGACCTTGCCGACGGCGTGGCCAGGATCGCGGGCAAGGTCCCGTGCGGCTACGTGTACGTCGACGGCGCCTCCGTCGGCGACATCACCGAGGCCTCGCTCAAGGACCGCCGGATCCTCGGCGACGAGGGCTTCATCTCGGTCTTCGCCGTCGTGGACTCGGACACCGGCAAGGTCACCGGGGCCCTCCAGGTCCAGTCCCGCGGTGCCGGCATCGACGACGAGCAGCTCGCCGCCGTCATCCCCAAGATCGAGGAAGCGCTCGCGGACGCGGCGGCCGAGGGCGTCGGCGACGCCTACCAGCTGCAGCAGATCATCCGCCGCGTCGTCGGCAAGTGGGTCAACGACGCGTTCCGCCGCCGCCCGATGATCCTCCCGGTGATCATCGAGGTCTGATCGAGGTCCGATCGAGGTCTGAACTAACCGCCTGGCGCGCCACTGGCGCGCCAGGTCTGTTCGGGCCGTGCTGACTCCTGTGACTCCTGCGCCTCCTGCGCCTCCCGCGCCTCGGTGGCCGCGAGCGAGCCGAGCAGTTCCAGTGCGCGGGCGCTCTCCGAGCCGAGCTCGGCGTGATAGATCGCCAGGATCTGGCCGCCGGAGTCGCTCAGCGGCAGCTTCTCCCGCCGCAGCTCGAGCACGCCGACCTGCGGGTGGCGCAGCCGCATCGAGCCTCCGGCCAGCGCTGCGACGTCATGCCGGGCCCATAACCGCCGGAACGGCTCGCTGGCCAGCGAGAGCTCGCCGACCAGCTGCACGATGCGCGGGTCGTCGACGTCGGTGCCCACGGACGCGCGGAACCCGGCGACCATGCCTCCCGCCGCCTGCTCCCAGTCCGGGTGCAGGTCCTGCTCGTCCGGGTCGAGGAAGATCGCGCGCAGCCGGTTGACACCCGGCAGGATGTTCGGTGAGACGGCGGTGGCCAGCCGATTCGCGGCGAGCACGTCGAACATCCGGCTCTCCACGAACGCGGGCAGGTTGATCACGTCGATCAGCTGCCGGATCCCGGCCGGCACCACCTCGCGGCGCGGCCGCCGGGCCGCGGCCGGTCGGGCGGCGACCAGGCTCAGCAGATGCTCCGTGGCGATCGCATCCAGCCGGAACACCCGGGCCAGCGCCTCGAGCACCTGCGGGGACGGGTTGCGGTCGCGGCCCTGTTCCAGCCGGAGGTAGTAGTCGGCGCTGATCCCGGCCAGCGTGGCGACCTCCTCACGGCGCAGCCCCGGAGTACGGCGCACCCCGACCACCCGCAGCCCCGCCTCCGCCGGATCGATCAGCTCGCGCCGTGCCCGCAGGTACTCGCCCAGTGCATTCGGCCTGCTCATATCCCGATCTTACGAGCCCGTACGCCGTTCGCGCCTGGCCCCGCCACTCCCAGGATGAGCGCGGGCGAGCCGCACGGACGCCGCTAGGAGCCGGAAGGAGACACCTTCGGGGCTGCGAGCCTCACCGCGTGCCGCATGGCGAGGCGGGCGCGGGAGGAGTCCTTGGCGGCGTAGTAGGCGGCGGCGAGGCGGTACCAGCAGCGCCAGTCGTCGGGGGTGGCCTCGGTCTCGGCCTTGCGCCTGGCGAAGAGCTCGTCGGCGGCGTTGCGGTCGACGCGGCCGCCGGGGGAACGCGGGAGCGAGTCGATCTCGTCGTAGCGGAGGCCGCCGCCGGGGGTCTCGTCGTCGTCCAGGGCGACGGCGAGCCGCTCGGTGGCGAGGCCGAACTGGATCTCGCGCCAGAGGAACCAGGCGCCGACGACGCCGAAGGCGAGGACCGCGACGCCGAGGGCGCCCGCGGTGACCGAGCCGTCCCGGAAGGCGGTCTGCAGGGCCAGGACTCCGCGCCAGACGCAGCCGGCGAGGTAGAAGACGAGCACGGCGCCGAGCAGGAAGGCGGTGGTGCGGGCACGCATGATGATCAGATCCAGACTTCGGCTACAGCTTCCACTACACGCTACACGCAGCGCGGTCGGCGTCGGCTCCGGGCTCGGGGCTACAGGCTCAAATAGTGCTCGAGGCCGACGGCCAGGCCCGGGTGCTTCGCGATCTCGCGCACGCCGAGCAGCACGCCCGGCATGAAGGACGCGCGGTCGAGCGAGTCGTGCCGGATCGTCAGGGTCTCCCCCACGCCGCCGAGCAGCACCTCCTGGTGCGCGACCAGGCCGCGCAGGCGCACGGAGTGGATGGTGACGTCCTCGACCTTGCCGCCGCGGTGGTGATCGGCGTCCTCGGCGGTCGCGTCCGGGGACGGGCCGACGCCGGCCGCCGCGCGGGCCTCGGCGATCAGCTGCGCGGTACGCAGGGCCGTGCCGCTGGGGGCGTCCAGCTTGTTGGGGTGGTGCAGCTCGACGATCTCCACGGACTCGAAGTACGCGGAGGCCTGGGCGGCGAACTTCATCATCAGGACGGCGCCGAGCGAGAAGTTGGGGGCGATCAGGACGCCGACGTCGGGGCTCGCGGAGAGTGCCTCCCGTACGCGGACGACCTTCTCGGGGCCGAAGCCGCTGGTGCCGACGACGGCGTGGATGCCGTTGGCGACGCAGAACTCGATGTTGCCGAGCGCGGAGTCCGGAGTGGTGAAGACCACCGCGACCTGGGCGCCGGCCTCGACCGCGAGCTTGGGGTCGTCCCCCACGTCGATCCGGGCCACGACCCGCATGTCCTCGGCGGCATCCACCGCGTCGCACACCTGACGGCCCATCCGGCCGGCGGCCCCGAACACGGCGACCTGCACACTCACGCGAAATCCTCGACATTCTTGTACGGACCGACGACCGCCGCCGCCGGGGCGGTGGCGAGCAGTTCGGTCGCCACCCTCTTGACCTCGTCCAGGGTGACCGCGCCGATCCGGTCGAGCACGGCGTCGACCGACAGGTGCTGCCCGTACACGAGCTCGCTCTTGCCGATGCGGCTCATCCGCGAACCGGTGTCCTCAAGGCCCAGCACCGTGCCGCCGCGCAGCTGGCCGATGCCGAGCGCGAGCTCCTGCTCGCTGATGCCCTCGGCGGCCGCGCGCTCGATCTCGGCGCGGCACAGGCTCAGCACCTCGCGCAGCTTCTTCGGCTGGCAGCCCGCGTAGACGCCGAACGCGCCCGAGTCGGTGAACTGCGTCGCGAAGCTGTAGACGGAGTACGCCAGGCCGCGCTTCTCCCGCACCTCCTGGAACAGCCGCGAGGACATCCCCCCGCCGAGCACCGCGGCGAGCACGCCGAGGGCCCAGCGCCGGTCGTCCAGCCGCCGCACGCCCGGGGTACCGAGGACCAGGTGCGCCTGTTCGGTCTTCTTGCCGAGCAGGCGAACCGAGGGTTCCATCATCAGCGGGGTGGGGCCGGCCGCGTCCTGCTCGGCGCGCGAGTTGCGCGGCGCCGTATCAGGGCTCAGTGCGATGTGCGAGTCCCCGGCGGCCCGCTCGAAGCCGCGGCGGACGAGCTCGACCACGTGCTCGTGCCGCAGGTTGCCCGCCGCCGCGACCACCAGGTTGGGGCCGACGTAGTGCCGCCGGTAGTGCTCCTCGACCTGATCCCGCGTCAGCGCGCGCACCGACTCCACCGAGCCCGCGATGGGCCGGCCGAGCGGCGTGTCGCCCCACATCGCGAGCGAGAACTCCTCGTGCACCAGATCGCCCGGGTCGTCCTCGGTCATCGCGATCTCTTCGAGGATGACCTCGCGCTCCGACTCCACGTCCTCGGCGCGCAGCAGGGCCGAGGAGACCACGTCCGTGAGCACGTCCGCGGCCAGCGGCAGGTCGGCGTCGAGCACCCGTGCGTAGTAGCACGTGTACTCCTTCGTCGTGAAGGCATTGATATCTCCGCCGACCGCCTCGACCGAAGCCGAGATGTCCAGCGCGCTACGCCGCGGCGTGCCCTTGAACAGCAGGTGCTCGAGGTAGTGGCTGGCGCCGGCCAGCTCCACGGACTCGTCGCGGGAGCCGACGCCCACCCAGATGCCGAGCGAGACCGAGCGCACCAGCGGCATCGCCTCGGTCACCACCCGGATCCCGCCGGGAAGCAGGGTCCGACGTACCACGCCGGACCCGTCCACGCCCGCGAGGAGCAACTCCGTGCCCACCACGCCCTGCTCCAACTCACCTGGTTCGGCGTAGGCGGACGCGGCGGTCTTGCCGGAGTCGCTCACTGCGGGCCCTTCCCTCGACTACGGACGCTGCTACGGCCTACGCCTGCGGCGCCGCGTCCGACGACGGCTCCGCCGCGGCCTCCTCGGCGACCACGGGGGTCAGCGAGAGCTTGCCGCGCTGGTCGATCTCGGAGATCTCGACCTGGATCTTGTCGCCGACCTTGACCACGTCGTCGACGTTCTCCACCCGCTTGCCGCCGGCGATCTTGCGCAGCTGCGAGATGTGCAGCAGGCCGTCCTTGCCCGGCATCAGCGAGACGAAGGCGCCGAAGGCGGTGGTCTTCACGACCGTGCCCAGGAAGCGCTCGCCGACCTCGGGCATCGTCGGGTTGGCGATCTGGTTGATCGTCGCCCGCGCCTGCTCGGCCGCGGCACCCGTCGTGGCACCGATGTAGATGGTGCCGTCGTCCTCGATGGTGATGTCCGCGCCGGTGGTCGCGCCGATGTAGATCGTGCCGTCGTCCTCGATGGTGATGTCGGCGCCGGTGTCCTCCTGGATCTGGTTGATCATCTTGCCCTTCGGGCCGATGACCTCGCCGATCTTGTCCACCGGGATCTTGATGGTGATGATCCGCGGCGCGAGCTCGGACATCTCGTCCGGCACGTCGATCGCCTCGAGCATCACGTCGAGCACGTGGAAGCGCGCGTCGCGGGCCTGCTTGAGCGCC
>NZ_DASZKT010000072.1:0-26418 GCF_035552695.1 Actinospica sp. | reverse complement strand
CAGCCAGGCGACCGCGAGGGCGAAGGCCGTCAGCAGGGCGGCGACGGGGTTGCGCAGGGGCCGATCGAGGGTTCGCAGTTTCACGGTGTAGCCCATTCTTGTTAGCGCTAACAACTTTGTGAGCGAAAAACCGCAGGGCAGGACCTACGGGGAACGGGTGGGTACCTCTGGTGGAACAGAGCGATCGCGCCTCACTATGGCGCGGGTCCGAGATTGCGTCAAGGTTTCGCCCGCCCGCATTGTGAACGCCAACATCACGGCCGCTCGCCGCCCCCGCGCTTGCTCTTTGCCGCTCGCCGGCCGCTGGTCGCCGCTCGCCGCTCGCCGTCCGCCGTCCTCGCTCTTTGCCGTTCGCCGGCCGCCGGCCGTCGGCCGCTGGCTGCCGGTCGCCGGTCGCCGTCCGCCGCCCTCGCTCGCTCTCTGCCGCTCGTCAGCTGCTGGCTGCCGGTCGCCGCTCGCCGTCTGCTGCCCGCCGTCCCGCTCTCGCTCTTTGCCGCTTGTCAGCCGCTGGTTAACGGTCGCTGCCCGCCGTCCGGCGCCCCTTGCCCGCTCCTTGCCGCTCGTCAGCTGCTGGTTACCGCTCGCCGCCCCGCGCCCGCTCGATGCCGTTCGCCAGCTGCTGGTTACCGCTCGCTGCTCGCTGCCCGCTGGCCGCCGCTCCTTGCCCGCTCTTTGCCGCTCATCAACTGCTGGTTACCGGTCGCCGCTCGCCGTCCGGCGCCCCTCGCCCCGCGCGGCGCCGTCTGCGAGCATGGCGCCATGCCCTCGCTGACCCGGCCCGCCATACCCGCCGGACACCTCGCCGCGTCCGTGCAGCCCGTCCTGCCGATCGACCCGGGGCTGTCGATGCGACCGTGGACGGCGGCGGACGCGCCGTCCGTCATCGCCGCGTATGCGGACCCGGACATCCGGTTCTGGCATGCGCGGACCGTGGAAAGCGAGGCCGAGGCCAGGGCCCTGATCGAGCGTTGGCGCTCGGCCTGGTCCGCGGAGAGCGGCGCCAACTGGGCCGTCGTGCGCACGGCCTTCAGCGCGGGCAGTGGCGGCGGATTACCTGGGAGCGGCGCCGGAGGAGTACGTGGTCCCGCGACCGGCAGTGCGGACGGCGACGCGGTGCTCGGCCGGATCGCGTTGCGCGCGATCGACACGGAGCAGGGCCGCGCCGAGTGCATGTACTGGATCAGGCCCGAGGCGCGCGGCGGGGGCGTCGCCACGAGAGCGCTCTGCGGGCTCGCGACCTGGGCGTTCGACGAAGCCGGATTCCATCGGCTGTTCCTCGTCCACTCCATGGTGAACGACGCGTCCTGCCGCGTCGCCACGAAGGCCGGGTTCGCGCCCGAGGGCGTCGAGCGCAGCTCCGTCCTGCATCCCGACGGATGGCATGACATGCATGTCCATTCCAGAATCACAGGCACGGAATAGTTGACGCTCGGATCAGCCTCGGAGCGTCCACAATGGACTGTCTTGACAGCCGGGGGCGCTGCGTCGCAGACTCCCACCCATGTGGAGCGTGACACCCGACAGGCAGGCCGTGTCCGATGCCTTCGCGCAGGAGAGCACGCGCGTCGTCGACCTCGTCCGCGGCTGCCGTGACCTGCGTGATCCGGTGCCCGGACTGGCCTGGAACGTCGGCGGTCTCGCGGCGCATCTGACGGCCGTGTACATGGCGTTCGGCGCGACGATGCGTGGCGATCATCGGGATCTCGGCCTGGAAGACGTCGTCGCCGCGGCGGGCGACACCGGCGGACTCCCGGGCACGATCGCCGTCGCCAACGCGTACGCGATCGAACTGCTCGCCGCGGAGAGCACTCTCTCCGCCGCGCAAGGCCTCGCCATCCACGCCGCCGCGTTCCTCGAGGCGCTCGCCGTCGAAGAAGATCTCACGCGGGAGCTCGACACCCCGTGGTACGGCGTCGGCATGACCCGCAGCGCGGGAATGCTCGCGTCCCTCGCGGTCACCGAATCCCTGGTCCACGGCCGCGACCTGGCCCTGGCCGTACACGCGGACTCGCGCATGTCGCAGAGCGCTGCCGCCGCCGCGACGCCGACCGTGATGAGCGCGATGCTCCCGCTGCTGCTCGCCGCGGACCGCGCCGAGGGGCATCGCGCCGTCTACGAGCTGCGGCTACGCGGGGGAGAGCGCTTCCTGATGCGGATCGCCGACGGCAAGGCAGAGTGCTTCGAGGCGGTGGAGCGCAGGGAGCGTAAGGTGGACTGCGTGCTCACGCTCGACCCGCGCGCGGCCCTGCTGATCGGTTTCGGCCGCAGCTCGCTCGCCCGCGCCATCCTGAACGGCGCCGCCTTCGCCGGCGGCCGACGACCCTGGCTCGGCCTGCGCTTCAGCACGCTCTTCGCCACGCCGTGACGACCGAGATCAACGCGACCGCCGCGTCGCTCCTCGGCTTCCTGCACGACGGTCCGCTCACCGGCTGGGACCTCGTCGCGCGCGCCGAGCAGACCATCGGCCCCTTCTGGTCGCTCACCAAGAGCCAGGTCTACCGCGAGCTGGCGTTGATGGCGGAGCACGGACTCGTCACACCGGGCGAGACCGGCCGCCGCGACGCGAAACCGTACACGATCACCGACGCGGGGCGCGCCGCCTTCGCCGACTGGGCCGCGCGCGGTCCGGGCGAGGCCACGATCCGGCTGCCGCTGCTGCTGTTCGTCACGCTCGGCAAACACCTCGAGCCTGGCCTGCTGCGTACGGTGCTGGCCGAGCAGCGAGCCCACCAGGCCGCGTTGCTGAAGGACTACCTGGGGATCCGTCAGATGCTCGGCGAGCTGGACGAGCAGGACCCGCACCTGCTCGCCACACTCGAATACGGCATCACCGTCGCCCGCGCGACGGTCCGCTGGATCGACCGCCTGCCGCCCGAGATCGCGTCCTGAACCAGTCAGAAATAACAGGCCCAAACGCAGTGTCGACAGCCGCTACGTCGGTGCTCGCGCAGACCAGATCGCCGATGCACAGGTGCAGTGCCGGGTGACCGAGCACGCAACGTTTGCCGTGGCCATGCCGTCGTAGGTCGGCTTCGGTCCTGGTCGCCGCCATAGCCCTAGGCGCTCAGCGCGCCACGCGACCGCGAATAAAGGGCCATCTGCAGGGCGGGCCGTCGCCATCGCGACGGCCCGCCCCGAGCGGCTCATCTCAGTGCTCGTCTGAACGCTCTGCCGATCAGGCCGCGCGCTGGATCGTCAGGCGGTCGACCTCGACGTTGTCCTCGTCGAGGGCGCGCAGGACGAGCTTCGGCTTGGCGCCGTAGCCGCTGCCCGGCTCGCTGTCCACGGCCAGCAGCGCGTAACCGGTGTAGCGGACGCGCGACCAGTCGACGGGCTCGGTGGTCTTGCCGCCCGAGGAGTTGCAGTACCAGGACGTGATCGAGGTGTCGTCATCGACGGCGCCCTCGTAGCTGCCCGACGCGGTGAACGCGTACAGGCTGTTGCCAGCGCTGCCCGCGACGACGTAGGTGGCCCGAAGTCCGGTGCGCGGAAGCCAGCAGCGACGGTGCCGATGTGGGTGCGGTCGCTGAGGAGCGGCACTGCTGGCGCTACTGCCGGTGGAGTCTGCGGCGGGTCCGGCCAGGACGGTGGCGCCGGCGGCGATGGTGCCCGCGCCGACGAGGCCGCCGCGGAGCAGCGAGCGACGCGAGGTCGCGGCCTTGAACCACTCGTACTGCTCGGCGATGGACATGCGCGCCAGGTCAGCTGGCGTCAGGTGGGAGTTGGCCATGCGGCTGAGGCTAGGGCCGTGGAATGGCCTGGGATCAAGGCCAAAGTGAATAAATGTTGTTAACTCAGCATCCTTGGCAGACTCTCGGAGAGCCGAAATCCGATTCAGGCGTAGTGCCGGTACAGCGCCTTCGCCACGCACGCGGGCTTGGTTCCACCCTCGACCTCGACGGTGAACGCGAGTGCCATCTGCACGCCGTCGCCCGGTACGTCCTCGACCGAGTCGACCGTGCCGAGGAGCCGGATCTTCGCGCCGACGCGCACGGGGGCGGGGAAGCGGACCTTCTCCAGGCCGTAGTTGACGCTCATCTTCACGCCGCGCACCTCGAGGAGCTCGTTGAACAGTGGGATGAGCAGCGACAGCGTCAGGTATCCGTGCGCGATCGTGCCGCCGAACGGGCCAGCCAGCGCTCTCTCCGGATCCGTGTGGATCCACTGGCGGTCCTCGGTGGCCTCGGCGAACAGGTTCACCCGGCCCTGAGTCACCTCGAACCAGTCGCTCGCGCCGAGGTCCGTCCCGGCCAGGGCCCTGAGTTCGTCGAGTCCGGTCGCGGTCTGCGTCATGTCATTCTCCTTCTACGAGTTTCCGTGCCGCTCGCGCAGCGCCGACTTGAGCACCTTGCCCGCGCCGGTTCGCGGCAGCGAGTCGGTGAAGACCACCGATTTGGGCACCTTGTACTTGGCCAGCCGTTCCGCCGCGAACGCCAGCAGTTCGGCGGAGAGCGCTTCCCCGGCCGACGCGGGGTCGCGCGGCACCACGATCGCCCGGCCGACCTCGCCCCAGCGTTCGTCCGGCACGCCGATCACCGCGCACTCGGAGACCGCCGGATGCTGGTAGAGCACGGATTCGACCTGCGCGGGGGAGATGTTCTCGCCGCCCGAGATGATCAGATCCTTGATGCGGTCGACGATGCGCACGTAGCCGTCGTCATCGGCGGCGGCCAGGTCGCCGGAGCGCAGCCAGCCGTCGGCCAGCACGCGGCGCGTCTCGACCGGCCGTCCCCAGTAGCCGAGCATCACATTCGGCCCCTCGACCTGCACCTCACCAACTTCTCCGGGAGCTACGAGGGTGCCGTCCGGCCGGGTGAGGCGTACGTCGGTGAAGAAGTGCGGCACGCCGGCCGTGCCCGCCTTGCTGAGCGCGTGCTCGGCGTCCAGCAGTAGCGCGCCCGGCGACGACTCGGTCATGCCGTAGCCCTGCACGAAGCTGAGTCCGCGCTCGAGGTAACGCCGGATCAGCGGCTCGGGCACCGTGGCGCCCCCGCACAGCAGGTTGCGTACGCCGCTCAGGTCGGCCTCGGCGAAGCCCGGCGCCGCGGCAAGACGCTGATACATCGTCGGAACGCCGAACAGCGTCGTGACGTGCCGCGTCGCCATCAGCTCGAATGTTCGTGCCTCGTCGAAGGCCTCTTCGAGGATCACCGTGCCGCCCTTGAGGATTGTCGGCAGGCAGGTCATGTTGAGCGCCCCGGTGTGGAACAGCGGGGCGCTGACCAGCGTGACCTCGTCGTGTGCGAAGTCGGTGTCGACGACGACGTTGACCGAGTTCCAGGTCAGGTTGCCGTGGCTGAGCACCGCGCCCTTCGGCCGGCCGGTCGTGCCCGACGTGTACATGATCATGCACGGTTCGGTCTGCGCGACCGGCTCGTCGATAGGCTCCGCCGGGCCCGCGGAGAGTGCTCTCTCGAACTCCTCGTCCACGGCGACCAGCTGCAGATCCTCCAGCGCCGTGCCCGCCTCTCCGGCCGCCGACGCGAAACCCGGCGTGTGGATCAGAACCCGGGCGCCGCTGTCGGCGAGGCAGTACTCGATCTCGCCCGGCGAGAGCCGCGTGTTCAGTGGCACGAAGACCGCGCCGAGGATCCCAGCCGCGAACAGCGTCTCCAGGTACGCGGGGTGGTTCGGCCCGAGGTAGGCGACGGCCTCCCCGCGCTCCAATCCCGCGGCGCGCAGTCGGGCGGCCAGCCGCAACGAGCGTTCGTGCAGTTCGAGGTACGTGAACGAGCGGTCGCGGTGGAGCACGGCAAGGGCGTGCGGGCTCTTGCGCGCGCGGCGCGCCGCCCATGAGCCGATGCCCTGGTTTCGCATAATCGATGGCTCCTTTGCGCATCGTCCTCGGACGGCGTCCGGAAAAGCGGCTGAGATCTTGGAGCGCGGGTGAGATCGTGGAAAGCCGACGAGCCTCCTCACCCGAGGCCGAGCAGCCTCGCGGCGTTGTCCTTGAGGATCTTCGGGCGGACCGAGTCCTTGATCGGCAGCTTGTCGAAGTCCGTCAGCCAGCGCTCCGGCGTCAGCAGCGGATAGTCCGTGCCGAACAGCACCTTGTCCTGCAGCAGGCTGTTGGCGTACTGCACGAGCTGCGCCGGGAAGTACTTCGGCGACCAGCCGCTCAGGTCGATGTACACCAGGGGCTTGTGCGTGGCCACTGACAGCGCCTCGTCCTGCCACGGGAACGACGGATGCGCCAGGATGATCTTCATGCCCGGGAAGTCGACGGCCACATCGTCCACGAACATCGGGTTCGAATACTTCAGTCGGATCCCGCCGCCGCCCGGAGCGCCCGCGCCGATCCCGGTCTGGCCGGTGTGGAAGACGGAGATCGCGCCGCATTCCTCGATCGCCTCGTACAGCGGATAGGCCATCCGATCGTTCGGGAAGAACGCCTGCACGTTCGGATGGAACTTGAAGCCGCGCACGCCGTACTCCTCGACCAGCCTGCGCACCTGCCGCGCTCCGGCTTTGCCCTTCGCCGGATCGATGGAGGCGAACGGGATGATCGCGTCCGGGTAGCGCAGAGCGCTCTCCGCGATCTCCTCGTTCGGCACGGGCTTCGTCCCGGTCGCGGCCTCGGCGTCCACGGTGAACACGACGGCGGCCATCTTCAGCGAGCGGTAGTAGGCGCCGATCTCATCCAGCGTCGGTTTGCGGTGCTCGTGCGCGACCTTGAAATAGTCGGCGGACGCCTCTTCGAGCTCCTTCGAAAGAGAGCTCTCTCCGGAGGACGAGACCTCCGCGTGCGTGTGCACGTCGATGGCGACGAGTTCGTCGAGGTTCAATGACCGTGTCATGACTGGCTCCCTCACAGCTGCGGTGCGGGGACGCCGACGGTCTCGGGGGAGCGGCCGAATGTGGACGGCCACACCGCGGCGATCTGCTCCGCGCTCCACCCGCCGCCCCCGGCGGCGAAGCTCACCGCCCGCTCCGACGGGTGCGACCACAGCGCAAGACGGTCCCCGCCGATCCCGATCGCCTGTCCGTTGACCTGCGCGGCGGCGTCGGAGGCGAGGAAGACCACCAGGCCGGCGACGTCCTCCACGGTACCGAAGCCCTCGCCCTTGCGCAGCGCGTCGGGCAGCGGGATCCCGTCCCGGGTCAGCGCCTCGACGTGCGGAGCGAAGAAGGGGATGGTCCTGGTCATCGCGGTCGCCGCGACTGGGATCAGGGCATTGACGGTGATCTCGTCGCGGGCCAGCTCCATCGCCCAGGTGCGCATCATGCCGACGATGCCGGCCTTGGCCGCCGCGTAGTTCGTCTGGCCGAACGTGCCGCGCTGCCCGGTCGGCGAGCCAGCGACGATGATCCGCCCGCCGCCGCCTTGCTCGCGCATCCGGATCGCCGCCGCGCGCACGCAGGTGAACGTGCCGCGCAGGTGCACGTCGACGACCGTGTCGAAGTCCTCGTCCGTCATCTTCCACAACACCTTGTCGCGCAGCACGCCCGCATTGGTCACCATGACGTCGAGGCGGCCGAAGTTGTCCACGGCCGCCGACACCAAGGCGTCCGCGGTTTCCGCGCTGCCGACCGCCGCGGCGACGGCCACCGCTCGCCCGCCCGCTTCGACGATCGCCTTGGCCGCTGACTCGGCCGCCTCCGCGTCGACGTCGTTGACGACCACCGCCGCGCCCGCCGCGGAGAGCGCTCTCGCGTAGCCGAGCCCGAGCCCGCGGCCCGAGCCGGTGACCACCGCCGTCCTGCCGGAGAGATCCACGCCGCCGCCAGTCGCGCCCGCAGTACCCATGTGTTTCCACGTTCCTCTCGCACATCGCGTCGCCGCAACATTAGGCAATATCTCGTCGGCCGTCAACGGAGCGCCGAATAAGAGGCGCGACCAGCGCGGAGCCGGTACGGTGGTGCCGTGGAGACTCCATCGGAGGACGGCCCCGTCCGCCCGCAGACCCTGATGCTCACCCTGTTCGGCCGCTACCTGCTCGGCCGCGAGGTCGCCGTGTCCGCGGCGAGCGTGATCGAGGTCTTCGGCCGCGTGGGCGTCGGCGAGCACGCGGCCCGCTCCACGCTCACCCGGATGGTCAACCGCGGCCTGCTGGTGCGGCAGCGGCACGGCCGCACGATGTACTTCGGCCTGACCGAGCGCAGCGAGCGGATCCTGCGCGACGGCGAGGACCGGGTCTGGAAGGCCGGCGCGGTCAACCGGGACTGGGACGGGATCTGGACGCTGCTCGGCTTCTCGCTGCCGGAGTCCTGGCAGAAGCAGCGGCACGAACTGCGCTCCCAGCTCACCTGGGCCGGCTTCGGCCCGCTGTTCAACGGCCTGTGGGTGGCCCCGGGCGCCACCGCCGTGGACGAGATCGTCGGCAGCCTCGGGCTCGAGTCGCACGTGCGGGCCTTCCACGCCTCCACCGTCCCCGGCACCGACGTGGACCAGATGATCCGCGAGACCTGGGACCTCGACGCGATCGCCGCGCCCTACCACGCCTTCGTCGAACGCTGGCGGGACACCGAGACCGAACTCGAGGACGGAACCGACCCGCTCGTCGTCAAGCTCGTGATCGACTCCGACTGGCTGCGCGTCATCCGCGACGACCCGCGGCTGCCTGTCGAACACCTGCCCGCCGACTGGCCCGCCGCCGACGCCGAGGCGCTGTTCCTGCGCGTCGACCGGCGGGTGGACCAGGAGGCGGCTAGAATCGCCGAACGCCTCCTCGACGTACGACCCCTGATCGCCGCATTGAATGACTGACGAGAACTCCGGCGCGCCCGCCGCCTCCCGGCCCGGTGTCGCGCAACGCCTGCTCGCCCTGCTCGCCGCCTTCGACACCGAACATCGAGAGCTGACGCTGACCGCGCTCGCCCGTCGCGCGGACCTGCCCGCCGCCACCGCGCACCGGCTGATCGGCCAGCTCACCGCGTGGGGCGCGCTGGAGCAGTCCGAGTCCGGCGGGTACCGCATCGGGCTGCGGCTCTGGGAGGTCGCCACGCTCGCCCCGCGCAGCTCCGGGCTGCGCCGTGCGGCGCTGCCGTTCATGGAAGACCTCTACGAAACCACGCACGAGAACGTGCAGCTCGCCGTGCGCGACGGACTCGACACCCTCTACGTCGAGCTGATCTCCGGCCGTTCGGCGGTCGTCGTGCGCACCACGGTCGGCTCGCGCTGGCCGCTGCACGCCACCGGCGTCGGCCTCGTGCTGCTCGCCTTCGCGGACCCCGCGGTCCAGGAACGGATCCTCGCCGCGCCTCTCGCGCGCTTCACCCCGTTCACGATCACCGACCCGGCCCGGCTGCGCGCCAAGCTCGCCGAGGTGCGCCGCGCCGACGCCGCCGTGAGCGACCGTCAGATCACCGACGACGCGGTCTCCGTCGCCGCGCCCATCCGCGACGCCGCGGGCAGCGTCGTCGCCGCGCTCTCCCTGGTCGTCCCCGCGACCGCCAACCCCGCGGCGCTGGTTCCCGCGGTGCGGATGGGCGCCCGAGGTTGCTCGCGCGCCCTCGGCTACCTCGGCGGAGGCGGCACCGTTTCCACCGAGTGAGCATTCCACTGAGTGAAAACCGGTCTTGTCGCCGGGCCCTGACCTCGCCGAATCTCTGCGGTGACGCCCCACACCGTGGTGGGCGCGAGTGAAGGAGTCCCGAAGTGGCCGCACCGAGCATCCCGATCGTCCGCGACCAGTGGTACGTCGCCGCGTACGGCGACGAGGTCACCCGCACGTTCCTGGCCCGGACCATCTGCAACGAGCCCATCGTCTTCTACCGCGCCCAGGACGGCGCGCCCGTCGCGCTCGCCGACCGCTGCGTGCACCGCCGCTTCCCGCTCTCGGAAAGCCGCCTCGACGGCGACAAGATCGTCTGCGGGTATCACGGCTTCACGTACGAGACCGACGGCAGTTGCTCGTTCGTCCCCGGACAGGAGCGCATCCCGCGGACCGCGCGCGTCACGTCGTACCCCGTAGTGGAGCAGGACTCGTTCATCTGGGTGTTCATCGGGAACCCCGCGCTCGCCGGGCAGCGCGAGATCCCGCGCGCGCCCTGGCTCGACAAGGACTCCGGCTACGTCACGTCCGCCGGGATGGAGCCGATCCGCAGCCGCTACAGCATGCTCGTCGACAACCTGCTCGACCTCTCCCACGAGACGTACCTGCACGCCGGGTACATCGGCACGCCCGAGGTCGCGCGGACCCCGATGACCACGCGCGTCGACGACGAAGCGGACATCGTCTACGTCAGTCGGCACATGGACGACGCCGAATGTCCCCCCTTCTACGCGCGCTCGACCGGAATCGAGGGGCGAATCGACCGCTGGCAGGACATCGAGTACCACGCCCCCTGCCTGTACCTGCTGCACAGCCGCGTGGCCCCGGTCGGCGTGCCGCCGAACGAGGACGGCACCGACCCCGAGGGCAACCACCTCGAGGTCACCTACGCGATCACCCCGGAGACCGACAACTCAGTGTTCGACTTCTGGGCGATCTCCCGCGACTTCGCCGAGGACGACGACGAGGTGACCGAGTTCATGGCGAAGAACAACCACACGGTCGTGATGCAGGACGTGGACGCGCTCAACATCCTCGAGACCGTCATCGAGCGGGAGCCGGAGGGTTTCCAGGAGCTCAGCATCAAGATCGACGAGGGCGGTCTCGCGGCGCGCAAGGTGCTCAAGAAGATGGCCGAAGCGGCGGGCGCGGCGTGACGGAGCCCGCGACGGATCTCGCGCCGGAATTCGTGAAGGTCGTCGTCAGCGAGCGGACCAAGGCGGCCGACGGCGTCGTCGCCCTTACCCTGGTCCCCGCGGACGGCGATGAGCTGCCCGAATGGACGCCCGGCGCGCACATCGACCTGCAGCTGACCGAGAACCTGACACGGCAGTACTCGCTCTGCGGCGACCCGGCGGACCGTGGCGCGTGGCGCATCGCCGTGCTGCGCGAGACGGCCGGCCGCGGCGGCTCGGCGCACGTGCACGACGAGCTCACGACCGGCTCGACGCTCGCAGTCTCCGTTCCCCGCAACCACTTCGAGCTGCGGACAGCCGCGAAGTACCTGTTCGTCGCGGGCGGCATCGGTATCACTCCGCTGCTGCCGATGATCGCGGCGGCCGAGGCCGCAGGCGCCGAGTGGACGCTGCTGTACGGCGGTCGCACCCGCGCGTCGATGGCCTTCACGGACGAACTCGCGCGCTACGGCGAGAAGGTGCGGATCCGGCCGCAGGACGAGCACGGGCTGCTGGATCTCGCCGAATGTCTCGGCCTTGTCCAACACAGCGCACTGATCTACGCCTGCGGTCCGGAGCCGATGCTCAAGGCGGTCGCGGCGGCATGCGACCACTGGCCGCCGAACGCCCTCCACGTCGAGCGTTTCGCCCCCGTGGAGTTCGCCGCGCCCGTCCGCAGCGAATCCTTCGAGGTCGTACTCGCGCGCACCGGCAGGTCGGTCACCGTCGGGCCGGGTCACTCGATCCTTGAGGCGCTGGAGATCGCGGGCGTGCAGGTGCTCTCGTCCTGCCGCGAGGGAACGTGCGGCACCTGCGAGACCGATGTCCTCGAAGGAGAGCCCGAACACCGCGACAGCCTGCTCACCGAGGCCGAGCGTGCGGCCAACGAGACCATGTTCATCTGCGTGTCGCGGTGCCTGGGGGCTCAACTGACACTCGACCTGTAAGCGGTTCGTGACTACACTCCCGGCCTGAATCAGACCTCGTGTCCCGCGACGGAGCGGAGCGCCGAGAATGCGGATCATTGTCCTGATCAAACCGGGAGCCGAACTCGAGGACTCCGACGTCTGCGCCGTCGAGCACGCGCTGCAGGTAGCCAGGCGTCGGATGGATGTCCAAGTCACCCTGCTGACCGCGGGGCCGGCCGAGTGCGTCCACGCACTGCGCCGCGCCCTCGCGCTCGGCGCCGACGACGCCGTTCACGTGCTCGACGATCGGATCTCGCCGTATGACGCGCTGACCCTCTCCCGCGTATACACCGAGGTGGCGGCCGACCTGGGCTTCGACCTCGTCGTCTGCGGTGCCGCGTCGGTCGTGCCGAACCTGTCGATGATCCCTGACATGGTGTCGGTGCGCCTCGGAACCCCGGTTGTTTCCGTTCCCGCGCGTTCCGCGCCGCCTCGCCACCCGTCGTTCCCCGCGATCGCCGAGGCCCGCCAAAAGCTGATCAGTACTCGTATTCTCCCTTTGCCGGATCCCGCGATCATCGTGAAAGATCTTCCCGCGTGCCCGAATACGATCATCAACGTCGGCAATGATCCCCGCGCCGCCGCCGTGCGACTCGTGGAATTCCTCGCCGAACGCCGCCTCGTATGAAACGCGTGGGAAAACATTGGTCGTGTGTCGCGTTTGACGGGCCCGCAGGACGGACATGTTTCCGCCCATGCCCCTCGCGGACCCGGTCCTGGTCCTCGCGGACGAGACCGACGATGACGACGCGCTCGCCCAGGCCACGCGCGAACTTCTCGCGCTCGCGCGCCGCGTCGGCACGCCCGTTCTCGTGCGCTGCGATCACTGCCGCGCCGCCGAGGTGTTGATCGATATCGCACGCGATCACCGTCCCCGGGCCATATTGATCAATTCCTCCCCGGCGAATGACCGAATCTCGGCGCAGGTCGCCGTGCACCTGGAATCGGCGATCGCCACAGACGTCACAGATCTCTCATTCGACGACGATCATCTCGTCGCCGTCTCGGACCGTATGAGCAGCGAGATCCACACGCCGACTTCCGTGATCACCGTTCGACCGCGCAATCACGAGTCCCAGCGCGAACTTCTGCTCACCGAGGCGGACGTCGTCGTGGCAGGGGGACGCGGCGTCGGCTCGGCGGAGGGATTCAGCCTCCTGGCACGCGTCGCCTACGCGCTCGGCGGACGCCTCGGCGGCACGCACACCGCGGGCGAACTCGGCTGGTGCCCGCGGCACGCCAGCATCAGCCTGCCGGGAGCGCGGATCCGCCCCCGCCTCTACCTCGCGGGCGGCGTATCAGGATCCGTACGCCACCGCTCGGCGATCCGCGGCGCGGGCACCGTCGTCGCCATCGACAGCGACCCGAACGCGCCGATCCTCCGCGAGGCCGACTTCGGCATCGTCGGCGACCTGCACGAGGTCCTGCCCGCCCTGCTCGACGAGCTCGCCGCCCGCGCGGCCTCTCCGCCTCAGACCGTCACACCCGTTCCGTCGTCGCCCGAACTCGCGGAGGCCTAAGTTGCTCGTACGACTCATCATCGGTCTGGCGATGACGGCGGCCGCCCTCGGTCTCGCGTCCCGACGGCTGCTGTTCCTCTACCGCGTCGGACGCCTCGGCCAGCCGGTCGACCCGGAGCGCACGAAGGACGTGGGCAGCCGCGCGTGGGCCGTGCTCACGGAGGTCCTCGCGCAACGCAAACTGCTGAAATGGACGGTCGCCGGCGCCGCGCACGCCGCCGTGTTCTGGGGCTTCCTCATCCTCGGCGCGACGATCCTCGAAGGCTACGGCGCACTGTTCCAGCGCGACTTCCACATCCCGCTGATCGGCACCGACACCTGGCTGGGCTTCCTCGAAGACCTGTTCATCGTCGCGGTCCTCGCCGGCATCGCCACGTTCGCCGTGCTGCGGATCCGCCAGTCCCCGAGCCGCGCCGGCCGCTCCTCCCGCTTCTCCGGCTCGCACCTCGGCGCCGCGTGGCTCGTGCTGTTCATGATCTTCAACGTGATGTGGACGCTGCTGCTCTACCGCGGCGCGCAGATCAACACCGGCTACTTCCCGTACCGGCACGGCGCCTTCGCATCCGAGATCGCGGCGAAGATCCTGCACCCGCTCGGCCACAGCGCGAACGACGTACTCGAAACCGTCGGCATCCTCGGCTCGCTCGGCGTCGTGCTCGGATTCCTCGTGCTCGTCGTGAACTCGAAGCACCTGCACATCTTCCTCGCGCCGTTCAACATCGCGCTCTCCCGCCGCCCGCGCGCCCTCGGCGCGCTGCTGCCGGTCTACTCGGACGGCAAGGAGGTCGACTTCGAAGACCCCGGCGAGGACGACAAGATCGGCCGCGGCGCCATCGAGGACTTCACCTGGAAGGGCCTGCTGGACTTCTCGACGTGCACCGAATGCGGCCGCTGCCAGTCGCAGTGCCCCGCCTGGAACACCGGCAAGCCGCTCAGCCCCAAGCTGCTGATCATGGGCCTGCGCGACCACGCCCTCGCCAAGGCCCCGTACCTGCTCGCCGACTCGGACGACGCGCGGGCCGCGCTCCCGGAGGCCGTGCGCGCCGAGGGGGAGCGCCCGCTCGTCGGTCCGGTCGCGGACGGCGGCGTCATCGACCCGGACGTGCTCTGGTCCTGCGTGACCTGCGGCGCGTGCGTCGAACAGTGCCCCGTCGACATCGAGCACGTCGACCACATCGTCGACATGCGCCGCTACCAGGTCATGATCGAGTCCGAGTTCCCGCACGAGGCGCAGGGCATGCTCCGCAACCTCGAGCGCAAGGGCGACCCGTGGGGCCGCGGCAACAAGGCGCGCCTCGAATGGACCCAGGGTCTGCCGTTCGAGGTGCGGGTCTTCGGCGAGAACGGCGAGGAGGCGCTCCCCGGGGACGTCGAGTACCTGTTCTGGGTGGGCTGCGCGGGCTCCCTCGACGACAACGCCAAGAAGACCAGCCGCTCCGTCGCCGAACTGCTGCACGAGGCCGGCGTCGAGTTCATGATCCTCGGCAGCGGCGAGACGTGCACCGGAGACGCGGCCCGCCGGCTCGGCCAGGAACTGCTCTTCCAGGAGCTCGCGAAGCAGAACGTGGAGACGCTCAACGAGGTCGGCGCCAGGAAGATCGTCGTCACCTGCGCGCACTGCTTCAACACCCTGTCGAACGAGTACCCGCAGTTCGGCGGCGACTACGAGGTCGTCCACCACACCGAACTGCTCGCGAAGCTCGTCGCCGAGGGCAAGCTGCGCCCGGTCAACGACGTGAACCTGGCGGTCACGTATCACGACCCGTGCTATCTCGGCCGCCACAACCGCGTCTTCAGCCCGCCGCGCGACATCCTCGGCAGCGTCCCCGGCGTCCGCCTGACCGAGATGCCGCGCAACAAGGAGCGCTCCTTCTGCTGCGGCGCCGGCGGCGCGCGCATGTGGATGGAGGAGACGATCGGCACGCGCATCAACGAGACCAGGACCGACGAGGCGCTCGGCACCGAGCCCGACCTGGTCACCGCCGCGTGCCCGTACTGCATCGTCATGCTCACCGACGGCGTCGCGACCCGGAAGCAGGAGGGCAAGGCCCCGGAGAACGTCCGCGTCGCCGACGTCTCCGAGGTGCTGCTCCGCTCGATCCAGAAGCCCGGGCCGAAGGCCGTCGCGGCTGCGGCGGAGCCTGCTGCGGGAGCGGAGCCTACCCCGACTCCGGGAGCGGAGCCTGCTGCGGAATCGCAGCCCGCCGCTGATCTCGAGGCCGAGTGAGCGCGGCTAGAGCTCCCCGTCCGCCATCCGCCACAGCCGCTCGAACACGGCGTCCCCGCTCGAGCGCAGGCCGTCGTGCTCGTACTCGTTGGTGATCCAGCGACGTAGCCCTCTGATGTGGTCGGCGGTCCGCGAGGAGTGTTCGGCGTCCACGTACAGGTCCTCCGCGTACACGGCCGCCGCGACCGGAACGCGGTTCTCGGCGAGCACGTCGGCGTCGTACAGCGCCGGCCACTCCGTGCGCTCGGCCAGCAGATCCGCGGCCTCGCGCAGCGGACGCAGCGCCGGGTCGGTACGGAAGAACCACGGATGGATCGTCTCGCCGGTGAACAGCAGCGGCGCGTCCCCGGACGTGGCGCGCGCTGGCGAGAATTCCGGGAACTCGGCGCGCACCCGCTCCGCCGACCACGCCGTCGGCTTGCCACCCTGCGCGTAGCACGGCTCGTGCAGCAGCGCGTAGATCGGGTGCCCGGCGAAGCTCAGCGTGTGCTGCGCCTCCTCCTGGAACGCGTCAGCGAGCGCTCTCTCGCCGCCCACGGTCAGCAGCGCCCCCTCCAGCCGATAGTGCAGCCGCTCGAAGCCGTCGCTCATCCCGAGCATCAGGCCGAGAGACTGGAAGGCCTCGGGCGTCAGCAGCATCCCGCCCGGTAGCGTGACGTCGTGGGTCGCGAGGTACGCCGCGATCTGCCGCACGTGCTCGACGTCCTGCGGATACCGGGCGTAGTACGCGGCGTTCTTGCGGATCATCCGCGGGTACGCGGCCCGGTACACGTCGTCCGCGTGCGCGTCGAGCGAGGGCAGGCCACCGCAGATCAGCACGCGGCGCAGACCCTCGGGGGCGATCGAGAGGTACGCCGTCGCGCAGAACCCGCCGAAGCTCTGCCCGAGCACCGTCCACGGCTCGTCGCCCGCGACCTCGCGGCGGATCAGCTCGCAGTCCCGCACGATCGAGTCCGCCCGGAAGTGCGTCAGATAATCAGCCTGCCGCGAGGCGTCCCCGCGCGTCGGCAGCGTCTGCCGGTTCACCGGCGTCGACCGGGCCGTCCCGCGCTGGTCCAGCAGCAGCACCCGGAAGTCCTGCACCGCCCGCCCGACCCAGCCGCCCACCGACCCGGACCCGAAAGACCCCGTCGGCCGCGGCGACCCGAACCCCGGCCCGCCCTGCAGGAACACCAGCCAAGGCCGCCGCTCCCCGCCCGGCGCCCGCACCTCCCGCGCGAACACCTCGATCCGCTCGCCCCCCGGCGCCGCATGATCCAGCGGCACCGAGAACGTCCGCTCGGCCACGACCAGGCCCGGAATGCGGAATGCGGGGAACGGCAGAAGCTCAGGCATGACACCAGTCTGCCTCAGCCGACTCGGCTCAGTCCGCGCGGCTCAGCTTTCCCGCACCGACCCATCCGCCGCGGCCGGCTCGCCCGCCTCTGCCCTCGCGTCGAGTGCTCCGGCCTCGGCCAGCGCGCTCGCCTCGGTCCTGGCGCTTGAGTCTTCCGGCCTCGGTTGCTTCAATTCCTTCGGTTGCCTCGATTGACGTGGTCCGCCTCAGTCCTCGCGCCTCAGCCTCCGCGCCTTTGGCTGCCTCGGCCGGTGCGTCCGCCTCTCTCAGTCATCCTCGCCGTGTGCCGCGAGCGCCACGTCCTGCCACTCCCGCCACGTCGCCAGCCGCGACGCGTAGTCCGCCTCGGCGATCTGCAGCGGCGCGCGCCCCAGGAAGATCCGCAGCGGCGGCTGCTCCGCGTCGACCACCTTGAAGATCGCCTCGCTCGTCGACGCCGGGTTCCCCCGCTTCATCGACCCGCGCCGCGCCCGGTCCGCCGCCCACGCCTCCGCGTACGCCGGGTTCTCCGCGCTGCGCTTCGCCGACGGCCCGGCCCAGTCCGTGCTGAACCCGCCCGGCTCGATCAGCGTGACGTGGATCCCGAAGCGCGCGACCTCCTGCGCCAGGGCCTGCGAGAAGCCCTCCAGCGCCCACTTCGAGGCGTGATAGGCCCCGACCCCCGGGAACGCGCTGATCCCGCCGATGCTGGAGACCTGCAGGATGTGCCCGGAGCCCTGCGCCCGCAGGATCGGCAGCGCCGCCTGCGTCACCCACAGCGCCCCGAAGACGTTCGTCTCCAGCTGCGCGCGGATCTCGTCCTCGGTGAGCTCCTCGATCATCCCGAAGTGCCCGTAGCCCGCGTTGTTGACCACGACGTCCAGCTGCCCGAAGTGCTCGGCCGCCCGCCGTACCGCCGCGAAGTCCCCGTCCCGGTCCGTGACGTCGAGCGACAGCGGCAGAAACGCCTCGGGATACTGCTTCACCAACTCATCCAGCGTCGCCAGGTCGCGCGCCGTGCCCGCCACCCGATCCCCCCGCTCCAACGCCGCCTGCGCCCACTCGCGCCCGAAGCCCCGCGACGTCCCGGTGATGAACCAAACCTTCGACTCCGACATGTTCCCCAGTCCTCGTCAGCCTGCCGTGCTCTGTGTGCTCTGCGTGACCCGCAAGATCAGTATGCCCCGCCCAGCCTACCCGCCGCCCGCTCTGACCCGCCGTCACCACCCGGCGCGTCCGGCCCGCCGAAGATGATATTGTTCTCGCAGTCGAGGGCGATTAGCTCAGCGGGAGAGCGCTTCGTTCACACCGAAGAGGTCACTGGTTCGATCCCAGTATCGCCCACGCACATAAGGCCCCTGTTGACGCGGGGCCTTTGTCGTTGCCTGTCTGTACTCGCGCAGCACGTAAGCCCCCTGCTTTGGCAGGGGGCTTCGTCGCGTCTTCGGAATGCTCCACGTCTCGTGCGGCGTGGGTTCGCGAGTCGCCTCGCGATCGATCTGATGGACGGGGCGACGTCAGGAGGCGGCAGGCGGAGCGGTCCGGCAGGTGAGGCCCAGTTGGGTCAACGCGCGAGCGACGTCCGCGCTGGTGAAGTCGCGCCGATCCTGTCCGGTGACGGCGGCGCCGACCTGCATGACGGGATACCAGCGCTTGCCCACCTCGACAGACGCGCCGCGGATCGGTTCAGGCTCGAGACGCTTCATAGCGGTCTCCACGTCGCTCGCCTGCAGGTAGAAGGGTTGGCCAGCGATCATGCAGCGCATATTGCCTCGCAGGTCGAGGATGGCGACGCCGGTGGGAACCAGCGTCAGGCGCGAGCTGACAGCCCGCTATACCCAGTCTAAACGATATTGCGGAGCGTGAGGCCCTTTGAGTCCGGCTTTTCGAGCTCCGTCAGTCGCTCACGTAGGGCCGGGGCCCTGTGCCGAGTCGAGTACCTCCTCGGCTGCGCGGGCGAACGCCGGTCGTGACTCAGGCCGTGCGGGGCTGGTCGCGTCTGCGCCAGGAGAAGAGCGTGACGACTGAGAGCGTCACCGCGGGAAGGAGAGTGGCCGCGTCGGGGGCGGCTCTCAGGAGTACCGCCGCGATTCCGGCTCCGATCAGAAGTCCGCCCAGGCAGAGCAGGGCCACCGGATCCGGGCGCCGCCCGGTGCCGAGTGCCGCCACCACGTCGGTGAGGGTGCCGGTCAGGTAGGTAGTGCCGGTGTGCCGTTGGCCGACGATCTGGCCTGCGGCCGCCCCTTGCATGCCCATGGCCAGTGCCGCGACTCCCAGGAGGGCCGGCTGCTGCGCGCCGATCGGGTGTGCGCTGAGGGCGATCCACCAGCCGGCGACGACGGCGAGAAGCAGGCATTCGATCGCCAACACGGTGGTGACTCTGTCCTCGCCGAACCGATCCTTCTTCCCGCCGGCTCGCGCGAGCGCGGAACCGGCTGCGACCCCGATGATGTAGCCGCTCAGTGCGGCGACGCAGTGTTCGGCCAGCGTCGCGTCCGCCCTGGCCGCCGCGAAGGCGATGAGGACCATGTTGCTGGTCATCACACTGGAGAACACGCCGCCGAGGCGGGCGAAGCAGCAGACGTCGAGGCAGCCGCTGGCCACCGTGAGTGCGGCCAAGGCGATGGTGCTGTCCGTGCGGGCCATAGCGCCCATGATGCACCGTCAGAGAATCGATTCGAGGTTTTCATTCGAAATGGCCCCCCTCGGCGGGTAATTCGACGATCAGATGAATCAGGCTCGGGGGTGAATCGAACGGTGGTGTCACGTGCGCTTGCCGCGTCGACATGCAACATTTCGGAGTAAGGATGTATACCTTCGTAGCGCGAATGAAGGCGGCATTGACTCACCGCAGACAACCTGCTCTCCGGCTTCGCCGGACATGACCACGCCGGAGTGCCAGCCTTGACATCCATGCCATTGACCGTCTCACCGCTGCCGCCAGTCATGCAGACTTACTTGTTCGAGGCGCGGCAGATGCAGGCCATGTCGTTCATGGTGCATATCCCACTGGTCTGTTTCGGCATCGCGTTTCCCGCGATGGTGGCTTTCGTCGAATGGCGCTACCTGCGCACAGGTGATTTGCTCTATCGGACGCTGGCACGCCGGTGGACCAAGGTCATGGTCACACTATTCGCCGCGGGCGTGGTCACCGGAACAGTTCTGAGCTTCGAATTGGGCCTGCTCTGGCCCGGGTTCACCGGAAATTTCGGCAACGTGTTCGGCCTCGCGTTCGCCATCGAGGGCTTCTCCTTCTTCCTCGAGGCGATCTTCCTCGGAATTTACGTCTACGGCTGGGATCGCCTCGCCCCGCGCGTGCACTTCCTGTGCGCCCTGCCGATCGTTTTCGCCGGGATTCTCGGTTCGTTCATGGTCATCGCGGTCAACGGCTGGATGAACCATCCGCAGGGTTTCACGACCGATGCTCAGGGCCATGTCACCGACGTACGCGCGTTCCAGGCTCTGTTCGGCAACACCTACTTCTGGCACGAACTCGTGCACATGTACCTGGCCGGGAACATGGTCGCGGGCTTCCTCGTCGCCGCGGCATACGCGGTCGGGCGTCTGCGCGGGCGCTGGGGCCGGTACGAGCGCACCGCGATCGCCGTTCCGCTGAGCGTGGCGGTGATGTCCGCTCCGACGCAGATCGTCGTCGGTGACTGGGCCGCGCGCGTCGTCGCGACCGAGCAGCCCGTGAAACTCGCCGCGATCGAAGGCCTCGGCCAGACCGGCAGCGGAGTGGCCGAGCACCTGCTCGGCTGGTACACGGGCGGTCGCGTGGAGTACGGCATCGCGATCCCGCATCTGCTGTCCCTGCTGGCGTTCCACAGCTGGAGCGCCACGGTCAAGGGCCTGAGCATCGTGCCCGTCGACGACCAGCCGCCTGTCAACGTCGTGCGTTTCGCCTTCCAGACGATGGTCGGAGTCGGGACGCTGTTGGCGCTACTCGCGGTCGTGTACCTGTTCATCGTCTGGCGCTTTCGGCGCTTGCCGATCACGAGGTGGTTCTACCGCGCCGTCGCGATCGCCGGGCCGCTGTCCTATCTGGCGTTGATCGGTGGCTGGATGACCACTGAGGTCGGCCGCCAGCCGTGGGTCGTCTACGGCGACTTGCGCACTACCGCGGCAGTGACCGGTGCGACCTCGATCCCGGTCGGCTTCGGCCTGCTCGCCGCCACCTATGCCGCTTTGATCGTATGCACCTTCTGGGCGTTGTACCGGCTCGCCAAGGCCCCTTTGCCGCCGGCTGAACCAGCGCGGGGCGCTATCCAACCGACTGGTGGGCCCGGCGTATCCGGCCTGACGGCTGTCGACTGACGAGGGAGCCCACGATGTTTCTCCGCTTGGCTGTTCTTGCGATCGCGCTGGCCGGGCTCGTGCTCTACACCTTGCTCGCGGGAGCCGATTTCGGCGCGGGATTCTGGCAGCTGGCGGCCGGTCGCGGCGAGCGCGGCCGCGACATCCGGGATCATGCCCACCGATCGATCGCTCCGGTCTGGGAGGCCAACCATGTGTGGCTCGTCCTGGTGCTCACGGTGCTGTGGACGGGGTATCCGACCTTCTTCGGCTCGGTCTTCTCCACCCTCGCCGTGCCACTGTTCCTCGCCTTGCTCGGCATCATCTTCCGAGGCCTGAGCTACGCCCTGCATACCGCGACCGACGATCCCCGTCAGCTACGCGTTATCGACACCACATTCTCGATCTCATCGATCGTCACGCCGTTCATGCTCGGTACGTGCATCGGTGCGATCGCGTCCCGTCGTGTCCCCGTCGGCAACGCGGCCGGCAAACTGTTCTCCAGTTGGACCAACAGCACATCCCTGCTGAGCGGCTTCATGGCGGTGAGCACCGGTGCGTTCCTCGCCGCCGTGTTCCTCGCCGCCGATGCGCGCCGCGCTCCGGTGGTGGGCCTCGACCGCGCGTTCCGGATCCGCGCCTTCGCAGCGGCCGTCGTCACAGGCGCTCTCGCCGTTGCCGCCCTCGGGGTCGCCCATTCCGACGCTCCCGAGCTCTTCCACGGACTGACTCGGGGTCTCGGCCTGGCCGCGGTGATCGTTTCCGCTGTCGCGGCCCTCGCGAGTATCGGCCTCGTCGCGATCCGCAGATACGGCGTCGCCCGGATCGTCGCGGCTATCGCGGTGGCCGCGCTGCTGTGCGGTTGGGCCGCGGCTCTACGCCCGTACCTGCTCCCAGGGCTGACCGTGCGCGACGCCGCGGCCGACAGCGGCACCCTCATCGCGGTGATCGTCGCCACCGCGATCGGCGCCGTGGTCCTCTTCCCCAGTCTCGCGTACCTCTTCCGGCTCAGTCTCGCGGGTCGGCTCACCCCCGATCAGCGTGGACCCGCGGTCGAGCGGCCCGCCCGCGAAGACGCGCGCCGACCCGCGTGGGCCGGGCGCGCCGGACTGGCCTGTTGGATCATCGGCTTCGTGCTGCTGGTTTTCACCGACGCCGACGCCGGTCACGTCATCGGAGTCATCGCCTTCGCGGCCGCGGCCCTGCTCGGGCTCACCGCGCTCGGCCCCGATCAACTGGCCGCGCAGGAACCGCACGTGTTCGTGGTGCCTCCGCCCGAGGGGCCACGCCTCTGAGGCTCCGCGCCGATCAGTTCGTCCGCGAGGGTACGACGGTGACCAGCTGATGCTTCATCAGCGGTTGGTCGCTCTGCCTGCTGTAGTCGTCGAGCCCGCACAGGATGTTGAGTTCCGGCATGTAGCCGGCGACGCTGCGGCGCGGGATGTCGTAGCCGATGACGCGGTAGCCGTAGACCGATCGGGTGCTGCCGTCGCGGGCGTGGCTGGTGATGTCGATCAGGTCGAACTCGTTCAGCCCGAGCTCGCTCATGTCCTCGCGGCTCATGAACAGCAGGGTCCGCAGGTTCTTCACGCCGCGATAGCGGTCGTTGTCCGAGTAGATGGTCGTGTTCCACTGGTCGTGCGAGCGCACGGTGGAGAGCACGAACATACCGTCGGGCGGGGTCACGTCCGGCAGTTCGCTCGAGTTGAACTCGGCGCGCCCGGTGTCGGTGTGGAACTCGCGTACGCGGGCCGGCTGGGTGATGCGGAATCCGAGGGGCTCACGCACCCGCCGGTTGAAGTCCTCGAACCCCGGGAGCACCCTGGCCATGGTGTCGCGGATCCGGTCGTAGTCCTCGACGTACGACTCCCACGGCGTCTTCGAGTCCGGCAGCGTCGCGCGCGCCATCGCGGCCACAATCGCGCACTCTGACTTGACCTCGGCGGACGGCGCCTTGCGCATGCCGTAGGACATGTGCACCTCGCTCATCGCGTCCTCGACGCTCACGCCCTGATCGCCGGAGGCCTGCACGTCCTTCTCGGTACGCCCGATGCACGGCAGGATCAGCGCCCTGCGACCGTGGACCAGGTGGCTGCGGTTGAGCTTCGTGCTGACCTGCACGGTCAGTTCGGTCCCGCGCAGCCCGGCGGTGACCGCGTCGGTGTCGGGCGCGGCCATGACGAAGTTGCCGCCCATCGAGACGAACACCTTCACCCGGCCCGCGAGCATGCCCTTGATCGTGGTGACGGTGTCCAGGCCGTGCTCGCGCGGCGCGGTGATGCCGCAGACCTCGTCGAGCGCGTCGAGGAACTCGGGGGTGGGCCGGTGGTCGATGCCGCAGGTCCGGTTGCCCTGGACGTTGCTGTGCCCGCGCACGGGAGCGGGACCCGCACCCTCGCGGCCGAGGTTGCCGCGAAGCATCAGCAGGTTGACGATCTCGCGGACCGTGTCCACGCCGTGGTCCTGCTGCGTGACTCCCAGGCACCAGGAGATGACGGTGCGGTCGGCGGCCATGTAGCGTTCGGCCAGGTCCCGGATCTGCTCCTCGCTCACGCCGGACTGCCGGACCAGCTCCGCCCAGGCGGTGCCGCGCACCAGTTCGCGGTACTGCTCGAAGCCGGAGGTGTGCCGCTCGATGAACTCGGCATCGAGCACCGACTGATCCGTCTCGGCGCGCTCGAGCACCGCCTTGGCGACGCCACGCAGCAGCGCGAGGTCGCCGCCGACCCCGACCTGCACGTTCATCGTCCCGGTCGAGGTGGCGTGGAAGGTGGCCATCGCCGCGAACTCGTGCGGCACGATCGTGCGCCGCGCGGCGGCCTCGATCAGCGGGTTCACATGCACGATCTGCGCGCCCCGGCGGGTCGCCGTGGCAAGGGCGGTGAGCATGCGCGGGGCGTTGGACGCCGCGTTGACGCCCATGATGATCAGCAGGTCCGCGGCGTCCCAGTCGTGGATGTCGCAGGTGCCCTTGCCGGTGCCGAGCGCCGCCTGCAGGGCGCGGCCGGAGGCCTCGTGGCACATGTTCGAGCAGTCCGGAAGGTTGTTCGTGCCGAACTCGCGCGCCCACAGCTGGTACAGGAACGTCGCCTCGTTGTTGAGCCGGCCCGAGGTGTAGAACGCAGCCTCGTTCGGGCTCTCGAGTCCGCGCAACGTCTCGCCGACCAGGTTGAACGCATCCTGCCAGGAGACGGGTACGTACTTGTCGGTCGCCTCGTCGTAGACCATGGGCTCCGTCAGCCGGCCCTGGTCCTCGAGCGCATAGTCCGTCCAGTCCGACAGTTCGGTGACGGTGTGGGCGGCGAAGAAATCCGCTCCAGTCCTCCTGGGCGTCATCTCCCAGGTGACATGCTTGATGCCGTTTTCGCAGAGGTCGAGATGCAGGCCCTTGCGGTCGTCCGGCCACGCGCAGCCCGGGCAGTCGAACCCGCCGTTCTCGTGGTTCATCTTCATCACGGCCAGCGGTCCGCGCACCGGCTCGTGGGTCTTGGCCACCACGCGCGTCACGCTGAGCGCCGCACCCCAGCCCGCCGAGGGCGCCTTGTCGTCCTCTTGCGAGATATCGCCCTTGCGGTTCGGCCCACGGCCCCGCGCCGCGACTCCGGGAGCGCCACGCCCCAGATCGCTCTGACCGTTCCCGCGACGATCGTGTGCTGTCGGCGAGCTCATGCTGACGTCCTCCGCTCCCGCTTCGCGACCCGCGTGCGCACAAGGCGACACGGCACACGCTCGTGAAGATCGCGCACCAGTCGAGTCTCGCAGTGCGCGTCCCGCACCGCGCGCGTCAGCGCAGGCCGCGCGGAGGTGCAGCCGCGCGGACCTGCGGACGTGTCATAACGAGGCGCCGAGCAGCTCACCGATGGTTAGCCCGTTCAGGTGAGCGTCACATCAGTGGGTGAGCGTCTTGATGATCTCTTGATCCGCACTTCGATGCCCACTTGATCTTCGGTGAAGACCGTGGGGCTAGGGGCAGAGCGTGAGGAGTCGGCCATGAACCTTCGGCGCACACAGTTTTTGGGACTCGCTGCGAGCGGTCTCGTTCTCGTGCTTGCCGGTTGCGGAGCTTCCACCGCAGGAAGCGGAACTGCCGATTCGACGCCGAAGAAAGCGGTGGCCGTCGCCAAGTCGTCGGCTTCGCCGGTGGTGAGTACGACGTCGCCATCGACCGCGCCCACGTCGGCTGCTCCGCCGCCTGCTCCGGTGACGAGCCAGAGCAGCACTCCGAGCCCCGCATCAGTCGTCGATGCGTACTTCGCGGCAATAAATGCGGAGAACTACAAGGAGGCATGGTCACTGGGCGGGGACAACCTCGGGCAGAGCTACGATCAGTTCGTCGCCGGCTTTTCCGGTACGGCCACAGACAGCGTAGACATCCTCTCCTCGAGCGGAGACACCGTCAGCGTCGATCTCACCGCGACCAATACGGACGGCTCTCAACAACAGTTCACTGGGACGTACACGGTCTCCGGCCAAGCGATCAGCCGCGCCGCCATAACGCAGATCGGTGCAGCGCCAACGTCATTGCTCTGCGGCGCACCGGCCAATCCGTATGGCTACAACCTCTGCGGAATCGGCAGCGATGTGACGAGCCCGCCGAGTGACATCTGCAGTTATTTCAGCTGCATCGACAACTTCGGGAACGGTAACGGCTACATGGTCGAGTGCAACGACGGCATGTACAGCATGTCGGGTGGCATCGAGGGTGTGTGTAGCGATCACGGCGGCGAGGGCAAGCCTGTCTCCAGCGGCTGACGACGCAGCCTGGTGAACAAGCGCCGCATCAGGTCGCGCTCGCCCGGTAGCCTCTGCGCGTCGAGGCGTTGAGTCGAGGGAGTTGGCGCACATGATCCGGCGCATGTAGCTAGACGACCGTGGCGATTACGACGCGCTGGTAGTACGGACTGCGTACGGTGATGACGAGGCCTGGGGGATAGTTAGGGATCTGCTGCTTGCCGCGGCAAGCCAGGACCCGTACATCGGCGTCCACTTCATCGACGATCTCGAGTGGGTGGGCGCGAGCGTCGACGAAGTCCTCGAGGCGAGCCGCTCGGACCCGCACTGCTCCGTGGTGTTCATCGCCGATGCCCTGACTATGGAGGCCACGCACCATGCACTCCCGGCAGTGAACACGGGCACGCACTCCCGGCAGTGAGCACGGGCACGCGCGCGGAGTTGGGCGACGAAGAGTACGAAGCGGAGATCGCGTTTGGACCCGCGTTCAGGGTCGCACCCGGCGTGGTCCCGCCAATCGAGGCGGACCGTTTCCTCGGGAGATGCGATTTTCAAGACTACGGCAGGGCTGTGAGCGAGCAGCCCGACGGCGTGTTTCGTGGCTTCCTCTGAGTGCTTTGCTGATCGTGGGTCGGTGGTCAGCGCTCTGTGTCCGGTCTCCGCGGATGCTTCGCCAGTGCGTTGCCCCGTCC
>NZ_DASZKT010000071.1:0-59832 GCF_035552695.1 Actinospica sp. | reverse complement strand
CTGATCCTGCTGACCGCGGCCGTCGTGCTCGGCGTCGCGGGAGCAGGGCGGTACGCGCCGACGACGGTCGGGCGCTTCGAGGTCAACGCGCTGCACCGCAACCTCTCGGTGCTCTGCCTCGCGGTGCTCGCGGTGCACATCGGCACGACGCTGGCGGACAGCTACGTCCCCATCGGCTGGATCTCCGCGTTCGTGCCCCTTACCTCGCCGTACCGAACGCCGTGGGTCGCGCTCGGTACGGCGGGCTTCGACCTGCTGCTGGCCGTCGCCCTGACCAGCGCGGTGCGGCTGCGGATGGGCGTGCGCCGCTGGAAAGCGGTGCACTATCTGGCGTACGCGGCGTGGCCGGTCGCCGTCTTGCACGGGGTCAAGACCGGCACCGACACGAAGCTGGGCGCGCAGCAGGCGTTGTACGTGCTCTGCGTCGCCGCGGTGGTGGCCGCCGGCCTGTGGCGGCTGTACCGCCTCGCGCCCGGCCGGGTCGTGGGGTCCCGCCGATGACGACGGACACGCATGCGGCGGGGCGGCGCGGCTACGGCCGTCGGCCGCGTGTCCCACGCGGACCTGAGGGCCCGAACGGCGAGCGGCTGTTCGCCGGGTGGATGGCGACCGGCCGGGCCGCCGACCTGCCCGAGCACCTCGCCCGGTACGGCGGTCTGCCGTCCTTCGCCGAGCACGGCGAGCATCCGCTGATCGAGGCGGCGGCGCGCGCCGGGCTGACCGGGCGCGGGGGTGCCGCCTTTCCGACGGCGACGAAACTGCGCGCGGTGGCGCGGGCCAAGCGCCCGGAGCGCGTCGTGGTGGCGAACGGCATGGAGAGCGAGCCCGCCGCGGCGAAAGACAAAGCCCTGCTTCGCCTCGCGCCGCACCTGGTGCTCGACGGAATCCTGCTCGCCGCCGAGGCTGTCGGCGCCACCGAGGCGTATCTGTGCATCGCCGACGACCGCGTCGCGCTCGCGCGCGCGTTGCGGGAGATGGTCGCCGAGCGGAACTACCACGGCCTCGACCACATCGAGATCCAGGTGCGCACGCCGCCGCACCACTACGTCTCCAGCGAGGCCTCGGCCCTGGTGAACTGGCTCGGCGGCGGCGAGGCCAAGCCGGCCACGACACCGCCGCGCACCGCCGAACGCGGTGTGGCCGGGCTGCCGACGCTCGTCGACAACGTCGAGACGCTGGCGCATCTCGCGCTGATCGCGCGCTACGGACCGGACTGGTTCCGCTCCCGGGGCACGGCCGAGAGCCCGGGCAGCACGCTCGTCACCCTCGCCGGGGCGGTGCCCGCTCCGGGCGTGTACGAGGTCGCATACGGCACGCCGTTGCGCGAGGTCGTCTCGCTCGGCGGCGCGCCGCGCGATGTGCAGGCCGTGCTGGTCGGCGGCTACTTCGGCACGTGGCTGCCGGCGGGACAGGCGGCAGCACTCGAATACAGCGGACCGGGACTGGCCGTGGCCGGCGCGAACCCGGGCGCCGGCGTGCTGGCCCTACTGCCCTCGACCTCGTGCGGCCTCGCCGAGACGGCGCGCGTACTCGAATACCTCGCCGGGCAAAGCGCCCGGCAGTGCGGGCCGTGCCGCTTCGGCCTGCCCGCCACCGCCGAGGACTTCGCACAGCTCGCCTTCGGTCGCTGCGACCGCGCGGCCCGGGAACGGCTGGAGCGCCACGTCGCGCTGCTCCCCGGCCGCGGGGCGTGTAAGCACCCTGACGGCGCCGCCCGGCTCGCGGCCTCGGCCCTGCACACCTTCGCCCATGAGGTGCGCCGGCATCTGTCGGCCGGTCCGTGCCCGGCCGCGTTGCAGGCGCCGCCGCTGCTACCGGCCCCTGCCGCGGCTCCGATCGGGGAAGGTGACTGGCGATGAGCCGCGCGCACCGCCTCGTCATCGACCGCATCGCGTGCACCGGCCACGGGTTGTGCGCCGAACTGTTCCCCGAGCACCTGGCCCTGGACGAGTGGGGCTATCCGATACAGTCGCCCGGCCCGATCCCCGCCGCCCTGACCCGCCACGCGCGGCGCGCCGTCGCAGCCTGCCCGGCCCTCGCACTGCGCCTTGAAGTCTCGGCTCCGGCCTCGTCCCGCCCTTCGAACCCTGTCAGGAACAATCGATGACCCTCCCCCGCGCCGAGCCGTCGCCCCGCAGCCACCGTTCCGCCGCACCGCGGCGGCTCGGCGGTCCCGACGGCAACGAACGGCTCACCGCGCTCACCGGTGCCGTGCTGCTGGTGCTCTTCGCCGCCGAGGGCGTGACGCTGCTGCGGCTCGGGCGGCTGCTGTACTGGCACTACGCGATCGGCTTCCTGCTGATCGGCCCGGTCTGCCTGAAGATCGCAGCCACGGTCTATCGGTTCAGCCGGTACTACACGCGGCACGAGCCGTACGTGCGCAAGGGGCCGCCGCACCCGCTGCTGCGGATCATCGGTCCGCTCATCGTGCTCTCGACGATCGCGGTGCTCGGTACGGGTGTACTACTCGCCGTCCAGCACACCTCGCAGACCTACTTCGGCTTCCAGGTGGTGTTCCTGCACAAGCTGATCTTCGTCGGCTGGGCCGCGCTGATGACCGTGCACGTGCTCGCATATCTCCCGCGGCTGCCGCGCCTGCTGGCAGCCGACGCCGCACCCGGCCGCGCGGCGCGCGCCGTCGGCGGACGCGGACTGCGTTACGCGCTGCTCGTCCTCGCACTCGGTGCCGGCGTGATCCTCGCCGCATGGGGCGGACACCTCTCCGGCAGCTGGTATCGCTGACCGGAAGTTCTACATCTTCCCGGGCCGGTTGTTCACGACTTCTTCGGGAGCCGTTCAGAAGCCATCAAGATCGGCCCGGCGTCAGAGATTTTCCATACGCATGGGTATCCATGCCGAATCCATTGCCCGCGGGTAGTCAGAACTTTCCCCGGTTCTCATTGTCCTGATCTTGTCCGTCGTATTCGATATGCAGCGAGGTCACCACCTCTCTTACCCACAACGTCTTTCAATCAAGGAAGGCATTTCTGCATGCGCATACGCACCTTGGCCGGCGCCGCCCTCGCGGGCTGCGCGGGCCTGGCCCTGGCCGCGGCGCCCGCCCAGGCCGCCGTCGCCCACGGCTCGCACCCGATGGCTGTCCACTCCGCGCACCACGCCGTCACCCCCGCGGTGAGCGGTTCCGGGAACCTCGCCTACGGCGGCGGCCCGGTCGTGACCTCGCCGACCGTCTACGTCGTGTACTGGGGCAGCCAGTGGGGCACGTCCTCGGTCACCAACGACCCGTCCGGCGAGGCGGCGCTCCAGTCGTCGTTCTTCTCGCACGCCTACGGCAGCGGTGACACGTTCTTCACCTCGCAGACCCAGTACACCAACGGTTCCGGCGGCGCGGTCGGCCACCCGTCCGCCAACCCGCTCAAGGGCACCTGGCTGGACAGCTCGGCCAAGGCGCCGAGCCGCCCGTCGGACGCGCAGCTGGCCGCCGAGGCGGTCAAGGCCGCGGCGCACTTCGGCGTCTCCGGTGACAACATCCAGATCATCGTCGACTCCCCGCACGGCGTGGTGCCGAGCGGCTTCAAGACGCAGTACTGCGCCTGGCACGACGTGACATCGAGCTCGTCCGGCGCCGACGTGCCCTACACCAACATGCCGTACATCACCGACGCCGGCTCCGCCTGCGGCTCCGGCTTCGTCGCCGCGAGCAACGGCGTCAGCTCCACCGACGAGGGCATCACCATCGTCGGCGGCCACGAGTACGCCGAGACGCTGACCGACCCGCAGGCGGGCAACGGCTGGCTCGACGCCAGCGGCGAGGAGACCGGCGACAAGTGCGCCTGGATCTCCAGCGGCCAGGGCGCGTCGACGGTCATCGCCCTCAACGGCTCCTACTACGCGGTGCAGTCGCTGTGGAGCAACAACTTCGGCGGCGGCGCGGGCAACTGCGTCACCTTCTACACGAGCGCGTCCAACCAGCACTAGGAACGGCTCACCCGGACCGGGTCTCGCCACCGTGGGCGGTGGCGGGGCCCACCCGGAGTTCCTGTGCACATCAACCACGGAAGGACCGCGCCGTGATCGCGCCACGTATCAGCACCCACCGATGGCTGGCCGTCGCAGCCTGCTGTCTCGCGCCGCTCGCGCTCGCCGGCTGCTCGCCCGCGTCGGCCACGACGGCGACCGTCACCTCCAGCCCCTCCGCGCTGCCGGCCTGCAAGGCGCCCGCCGCCGACGGCCTGCCGCACAGCGCGGGCAGCATCACCCAGACCGACACCGGCGTGTACTGCCTCGGAGTCGGGAAGCTCATCGACATCTTCCTGACAGCGCCCGCCGGTTCGGCTTCGCGTTGGAGCGAGGTCCAGATCGCCGATACGTCGGTGCTCTCCTACGGCAACAACGGCGTGATGACCGCGATGCGCGACGAGACTCCGGGCGTCGTCGTCGGCCGGGCCCGCGGCGTGAGCACCGTGACCAGCACGCTGCCCAACGGCCAGTCCTGGACCGCCACCATCGTCGTGAGCTGATCTCTGTGAGCTGATCCGTCAGCCGAGCTTGGCCTCGTCGCGCAGCAGCGAGCCGATCCAGATGTCCTCGCGCACACCGCGTTGAATGCTGTGGGAGCGGAGCGTGCCCTCGCGGACGAAGCCGAGCTTCTCCACGACGTGCCAGGACGCCTCGTTGCCGGCGATCGCGAGCCATTCGACGCGCGCGAGGCCGAGTTCGTCGAAGCCCCAGCGGCACACCTCGCGCACCGCCTCCGCCGTGTAGCCGAGGCCGCGCGCGTCGGGTGCGGCCCAGTAGCCGATCTCGCCGACGCCGCCGCAGGGGGCGTCGAGGTCCTTGATCCGGTGCAGGCCGACGGAGGCGACCGGCAGGGCCCTCTCAGCGTCGAAGGCGCCGAACACGACGTCGGTGCCCGCCGCCCGGCCCTTGGGCAACACCCGGCGTACGAACACCTCCGCGTCGGCACGCGAGTACGGCGCCGGGATCGGCACGTAGCGCTGGATTTCCGCGTCCTGGCACACGGCCGTGATCGCGTCGATGTCGGCCTCGCCCCACGGCCGCAGCAGCAGGCGCGCGGTCCGCAGGGTCACGTTCGCGAAACTGCGCGTACCTGCGGTGTCACTGGCTTCGGGCGTCATGGGATCACAGTACACAGCACGCTACACAGCACACCGGGACGTAAACCGAGCCGTGTAGCGTGACGCCCATGGGAGATGCCATGGGATCCGTCGCAGACGACCGAACAGGGCCGGCCGCGGCTCAGCTGACCGAACTACTGCCGGGCGTCTACGCGTGGGTGCAGCCCGACGGCTCGTGGTGGGTGAACAACGCCGGCGCGGTCGTCGGCGACGATGGCGTGCTGGTCATCGACACGTGCGCCACCGCGGAGCGCACGCGGCGATTCCTCGACGCGCTGGACGCGGCGGTGAACGGTTCGCCGGTGCGGATGGCGGTCAACACGCACCAGCACGGCGATCACACGTACGGCAACAGCCTGCTGCCGGCGACGACCGTCCTTTTCGGGCACACGCTCATGCGCGAGGCGCTGCGGGTCGATCCGCTCATCGACGGCTGCCCGCCGGCGTGGAACCCGGTGCCGGACTGGGGGCCGGTCGAACGGCGACTGCCGGACGTCGTGATCGAGGATTCACAGACCCTCTATGTCGGTGACCGGCACGTCCGACTGCTGCACCCGGGACGGCCCGCGCACACGGCGGGCGATCTGATCGCCTGGCTGCCGGACGAGGCGGTGCTCTACTCCGGGGACCTGGTGTTCGCCGGGATCACCCCGCTCGAGCTCATGGGGTCGGTGCCGGGCGCGCTCGCCGCGATCGACTGGCTGGCGGCCTTCGAGCCTGGCATCCTCGTGCCCGGGCACGGACCGGTCCTGAAGGGCGCGGACGTGGCGCGCGTCCTGGAGGAGCAGCGCCGGTATCTCCGCTTCGTGCTCGACGTCGCCGAGCACGGGATCGCCCGCGGGCTGAAGCCGCTCGAGGCGGCGCAGGAGGCCTCGCTCGGCGAGTTCGCCGACTGGCCCGACGCCGAGCGCATCGTGCTCAACCTGCATCGGGTGTACGCCGACCGCGAGGGCCGCGACGTGGATCTCGTCGCGGCCCTGAGCGATGCGGTCACCTGGCTCGGCGGCCCGATGCACACCTCTGTCTAGGCAGCTGTCTGATCAGCTCGTCGACGTGAGGATCGAGGCGGACTTCGACTGCAGGCTGGCGAAGATGCTGTTGCCCGCCGAACCGTCGAAGAACTGGTCGAACATCGGCTGAAGCTCCGAGCCGAGCTGCGAGCCGTTGAGGTAGGCCGTCGCGGTGTAGAGCGAGTTCTGCTGCTCGTACTGCGTGAACACACTGAGGTTCAGACCCTGCTTCGCGAGGGTCGAGCTCATCGCGGTCATCGACGACGGGATCGAGGGGAAGAACGAACCGTTCTTCTCCGAGGCCATGGTCTGGCACTGCGCCGAGCCCATGTAGGACACCCACTTCCAGGTGTCCTCCGGGCTCTTGGTGCCGGCCCAGATGTTGTTGCCGTTCGAGTTGCTCATCACGGCGCGCTTGCCGTCGGGGCCGATCGGCGTCGGGGCTATCCCGGTCGTGACGCCGCTCAGCTTGGCGTACGTGGACGCGCTCCAGGAGCCGTCCATCGCCAGCGCCACCTTGCCCGAGCCGAGCAGGGTCGTGTCGCTCACGCTGCTCTGGCCGTTGGCCTGGGTGTACTCGCCGAACGGCGGGATGTAGCCGTCCGTGGCCAGGCTCTTGATCCAGTCCATCGTCTGGACGAAGCGCGGGTCGTTGTAGTTGAGCTGGGTCGGCCAGTCCGCCTTGTTGCCGAGCGTCCAGCCGGTCGTCGGAGTCAGGTCCGCCCAGGTCATCTGGCCGATGAAGTCGTCCGCGTTCAGCCCGGTCATGCCGTAGACGGCCACGGCGTTCTTGTTGAAGCCCGGCTGGTCTCCGCGCACGCCGTTCTTGTCGACGGTCAGGTGCTCGATCATCTTCTGGAACGTGCCGCCGTCGGTCGGGTTCCAGGTCAGCGAGTCGACGTCCTGCGTGGTGTACCCGGCCTTCTGCAGCAGACCGCTGTTGTAGTAGATCGCCGTCGCGGCCCAGTCCAGCGGCAGGCCGTACTGCTTGCCGTCGGTGAACTTCCACGCGCTCACGCCGACCGAGAACTGGCTGAGGTCGTACTTCGACGCCGAGATGTACGAGTCGAGCGGCAGCAGCTGCCCCTGCTTCGCGTAGCTCGGGTAGTACTGGACGCTGTCCTGGAACGCGTCGGGCGCGTCGCCGGCCACCATGTCCGCGGTGATCTTGGTGAACATGTCGCTGACGTCGTACTGGGAGATGTCCACCGTGATGCCCGGGTTGGCCTTCTCGAACGCGGTCGCGCACAGCTGATACGCCGACGCCTGGTTCGGGTCCCAGGTCCACCAGTGGATTGTCGTGGGGCCGGATGAGCCGCTGCTGCCGCCGGAGCACGCTCCGGCGAGTAACACAGTCGCGGCGGCCGTGGCCAGCGTCGCGAGAATGCGGGTTCTCATGATGTCTGTTCCTCCTTGAACAGTGAATGGAAGGCGGACAGGACGTCGGCTCGGTCTTCTGGACCGCCCGCGTCATGGCCGTTGTAGGTCCAAAGGTTGATGTGCTTTGGTCCGGCGTACGCGTGGTAGGCCCCGAACGCGGTCGACGGCGGGCAGACGCCGTCCATCAGACCTGTGGAGAACCACGCCGGGGCGGTGGCTCGGGCGGCGAACCCGAGCCCGTCGAAGTAGCCGAGCGTGCGGAACACGTCCGTCTCGGCCGTGCGGTGTGTCCCGAGGTACGCGGCGATCTCGCGGTACGGATCGGCGTCGGTGATGCGCGTGGCGCGCCGGATGTCGCACAGGAGCGGAGCCTGTGCGTGCAGCGCGGAGACTTCGTCGGGTACGAGCCCTGCGACGGCGAGCGCGATGCCGCCGCCCTGGCTCGCGCCGACGGCCGCGACACGTGACGCGTCGACCCGGGCGTGCTCGCGCAGCACCTGGACGGCGCGGACGGCGTCGACGAAGACCCGGCGGTAGTAGTAGGTCTCCGGGCTCTCCAGGCCCCTGGTGAGGAAGCCCGGCTGGGTCGGGCCGGCGGAGCCGACGGGGTCGCCGGTGTCGCCTCCCGCGTGGCCGCCGCCCTGGCCGCGCGTGTCCATCAGCAGGTGCGCGTATCCGGCGCTGGCCCACAGCAGGTCGTCCAGCGCGTGGCCGCGTCCGCTGCCGTAGCCGTGGAACTGGACGATGCCGGGCAGCGCCGTCTCGTCGGCCAGGCGGGCCAGGCGGGGCAGCCGCAGCCAGGCGCGGACGGGATGGCCCGCGTATCCGGCGAAGGTGACGTCGTAGACGTCGACGGTGCGCAGGCCGGTCTCGACGGGCTCGATCCGCACGTCGAGGGGCACGTCCGCGGCCTCGTCCAGAGTCTGCTGCCAGAACTCGTGGAAGTCGACAGGGGGCTTATACGTGCTCCGGTATTCCCAGAGGCCTGCTTCATCCAGGTCGGTCAGCATCAGATGTCCTCGAGGGTTGGTCCGAGGCGCACGCTGCTGCCCTGGGCGACGTGGATCGGGCGCAGCTGACCGCCGTACCGCACGCTCACCGGCCGTTCCGGGTCGCCGGAGATCCGGCGCACGGTGAGCTCGGAGAGAGCTCCGCCGAGCCAGACCACGTCCACGGCGAGCCCGCCTCGGCACCCGATCCCGCGGCACGAGCCGTCGGCCCACTCCTCCGGCAGCGCCGGAAGGATGCGCAGCGAGCCGCCGTGGCTCTGCACGAGCATCTCCAGCACGCCGGCCATCAGGCCGTAGTTGCCGTCGATCTGGAACGGCGGGTGCGTGCTGAACAGGTTCGGGAGCAGCCCGCCCCACTTCGAGCCGTCCGGCGGCGCGTCCACGGTCGGGTCACCGTCGTACGGGCGGGTCGCCTCGAGCAGTAGCGAGTGCGCCTGCCTGGCCTGGCCGAGCCGCGCGCGCAGCGCGATCTTCCAGGACCAGGACCAGCCCATCGCGCCGGGCCCGCGCCCGTCCAGCGTCCCCATGGCCGCCGCGGCGAGCCCGGGCGTGGACAGCGGGTCGATCTGGTCGAGCGGGTGGACGGCCACGAGGTGCGACATGTGCCGGTGCTGCGGGTACGCGTCGCGGTGGTCGACGGACCACTCGCGCAGCCGGCCGTCGGAGGTCGCTCGCGGCGGGCGCAGCCGAGGCAGCGCCCTGCGGATCTCGGCGCAGGTCTCGTCGTCGATGTCGAGGATGTCTGCGGCGGCGAGCGTGCGCGTGAACTGTGCGCAGATCAGGGCCATGTCCATGCCGGTGGAGAGGGACAGCGACTCCTCGGTGCCGTGCCGGGAGACGAACTTGTTCTCGGGCGAGGTGGACGGGATGGTGTCGAGCAGGCCGTCCTCGCCCTCGACGAGCCAGTCGAGGCAGAACTCCGCGGCCCCGCGCAGCAGCGGCCAGCCGCGCTCGCGCAGGAAATCAGTGTCCTGTGTGAAATCGTAGTGCTCCCAGACGTGCTGGCACAGCCAGACGCCGCCCATCATCCAGATCGCCCAGGCCGTGTCGCCGTGCCCCATGCCGACCGGCAGCGCCCAGCCCCACATGTCGGTGTTGTGGTGCGCGACCCAGCCGCGCGCGGCATAGAGCTCGCGGGCGACGTGCGTTCCGTTGGCGGCCAGGTGTTCGATCAGCTCGATCAGCGGCTCGTCGCAGCTGCCGAGCCCGGCCTGCCACGCCCCCCAGTAGTTCATCTGGAGGTTGATGTTGATGGTGTAGTTCGACGACCACGGCGGCCGGAGGCTGTCGTTCCAGATGCCCTGCAGGTTCGCCGGCGGCCCGCCGCCGGGCCGCGACGCGCTCGCCAGCAGGTAGCGCCCGAGCTGGGTGATCACGGTGGCCGTCAGCAGCTCGTCCTTGCCGGACAGCACGTCGTCGGCGACGTCGAACGTGCCGCCGTGTCGCGTGCCGATCGTCACGGCCGTGCCGCCGAGTACGCCGCGCAGGTCGGCGTCGTGCTCCGCGAACAGGCGCCGCTCCCCTATCGCCATCGCGGCTTCGGCGATCCCGACGGCACGACTTACGTGCGCGTCGCGGCCGATCGGCTCGTTGCCGAACCAGTAGTCGGCGTTGCTGGTCGAGCTCGCGACGGTGATCAGCACGCGCGACGCACCCCGTACCGCGCACGTCGCGTCGTCGGCGGTCAGCGTCCCGTCGGTGTCTATGGACATTGCGACGGCGCCGTAGGGGTCGTAGTCGCCGGTCGGGCCGTCGGCGTAGCGCAAGGATTCTGCGACGCCCGGCTCGTGCTGCGGCGCGCCGTCCACCGGGATCTCGACGCCCACGGCGGTCGCGGTGCGCCGCTCGACACGCAGCGGCGAAGTCAGCTCGACATCGAGGTCGACGACGCCGTCCTCGACTTCGAGCGCGATGCACAGCACGCCCGCGGGCCGGCTGGCCCAGGTCGTGCGGCGCACGGTCCGTCCGTCGACCTCGAGCCGCTCGGCGACGACGCCGTTGTCGAGGTTCAGGGCGCGCCCGAGCGAGGTCGGCTCGTCGCCGAGCAGGGAGACGTGCAGGTCGGCGAACGCCAGGTACTCCTGCGTGTACCGGCCCTCGAAGGTCAGCATCAGCTGCTCGGCGAGCCGGTAGTCCTCGGCGCGGATCGCGGCGCGGATCTCCTCGAGCCGATCCGGTCCGGCGCCGGCCGCGAGCAGCTCGGCGAGCGCGTCCCCCGGCCCGTCCGGCGTGCCGGACCAGACGGTGGCGTCGTTGATCTGCCAGTGGGCGCGGCGTGCGCCGCCGAAGACCATGGCGCCGAGCCGGCCGTTGCCGACGGGGGCCGCCTCGACCCAGTGCCGGGCCGCTCCCGGCCAGGACAGCACCAGGTCGGTGGCAGGGTGCTGAGCGAAGATTGCGGAGTCGTTCATCGAAGACCTGAGAATCCGATCGAGTTGACGATGCGTCGGCCGAAGACCATGAAAAGGAGCAGCATCGGGAGCGCGGCGACACAGGTGGCGGCCATCAGTCCGGCCCAGTCCGGCTGGGTCTCCGGGGAGGCCTGCTTGAACAGCGCCAGGCCCAGGGTCAGCGGCTCGGTGCTCTGGTTGTTGGCCACCAGCAGTGGCCAGAAGTAGTCGTTCCAGGTGTTGATGAACGTGAGCAGCGTCAGCGTGGTCAGCGGCACGGCCGTCATCGGCAGCACGATGCGGAACAGCACCGTGAGCCGGCCGGCGCCGTCGATGATCGCCGCTTCCTCGATCTCGGTGCTCAGCCCGAGCATGAACTGCCGCAGGAAGAAGATGTCGAACGCGGAGAACAATGCGCCCGGCAGGATCAGGCCGGCGAAGCTGTTGATCAGACCCAGGTTCTTGATGAACACGAAGTTCGGCAGCAGCGTCAGGATGCCCGGGATCATCAGCGCGCACAGGAAGATCGAGAACATCAGGTTGCGTCCGCGCCAGTGCAGCCGGGCGAACGCGTACGCGGCCAGCGCCGAGCAGAGCACCACGCACACGGTGAGTACGGTTGCGTAGATCACCGAGTTGCGGAGGTAGACGGCGATGTCGACGGTCGCGCCGGAACCGCCCTGGGCGAGCGCCGCGGACTGGCCGGAGATGCCGAGCACGCGCTCGAACGCTCCCCAGGTGAAGCCCGTGGGCAGCAGCGAGGACGGGTGCGTGTCGAGCGAGTAGTTGTTCGACAGCGCGGTGCGCAGCACCCAGTAGAAGGGGAAGATGGTGATGAACAGCACGCCGACCAGGTAGGCCCAGGCCAGGATCCGGCCGACCGACAGCGGGCGGCGGCGGGTGTTAGGCGGGGCGCTCCGCGGCGGGGTCAGGGCTATCGCCATTGCAGTTCTCCTCGGGGTGCTTAGGCGAGGTCGGATTCGCTCGCGCGGGTCATCCGCATCTGCAGGAAGGTGATGGCCAGCAGCATCACGAAGAGCGCGATGGACATCGTCGAGGCGTATCCGAAGTCGAACTCCGAGAAGGCCTTCGTGTAGATGTACAGAGGCAGCACGTTCGAGGCGTCCGCCGTCCCGCCGTTCGGGGTGACGACCTGGACGATGTCGAAGACCTGGAACGAGCCGATGACGGTGAGGATGACCACCATCGCGAGCACCGGCCGCAACAGCGGGACCGTGATGCGGCGGAAGATCCGCACTTCGCCGGCGCCGTCGAGCCTGGCCGCCTCGTACACGTCGGGCGGGATCATCTGCAGGCCGGCGAACAGCAGCACGGCGTTGTAGCCCATCGACTTCCAGACGTTGATCAGCGCGACGGTGGGGATCGCCCAGCCGCTCGAGCCGAGGAACAGGAAGTTGTGCCCGGTCAGGTCCTGCAGCCAGATGTTGACGATGCCGAGCTGCGACTGCAGCATCCAGGACCAGACCAGGCCCGCGACGACGCCGGAGATGAGGAACGGCAGCAGGACCATGCCCCGGATGACGGTGGACTTGGTCAGCCGGTGCATGATGACCGCGGTGATCAGCGAGAAGAAGATCCCGATGCCGACCGACAGCACGACGAAGTAGATCGTGACCCGGACCGAGTTCCAGAAGATGCTGTCGTGGATCAGCTCGCGGTAGTTGGCCAGCCCCGTCCACTGCGCCGGGCTGAGCACGTGGAACGTGGTGAAGCTGAGATAGACGCCGCGCACCAGCGGATATACGGCGAATATCAGGAATCCGACCATCGCCGGGGCGATGAGCAACCAGGCCACCCGCCAGTCCTTGCGGTGGATGGGCGAGCTGGACGCGGAACGGCGGGACTTGCGCACGCCCCGCCGTGCGGCGCGGGCGGCCGAGTCGGGTGGAGCCGCGTTCGGTGCGGTGATACGGGGTATGGTGCCGGCCACGGCTCTGTCTCCTTCTCGACTTCCCGCGCCGCCCGGGTTACAGGGCGATCTGGCTGATGTCGGCTGAGTAGTTGGTGGGGTTGGAGAATTCGATGGAGTTGGTGCCCGCCTGCAGGGTCACCGGGACGGTCACCGTCTGGGTGTCGGCCCAGTCGTTGTCGCCGGTGCCGTCGGTGGGCAGGTTGAACGAGTTTCCGTTGACCGTGACGATCGATGTGCGTCCGGTGTCGCCGTCCACGTAGGTCACGGTCATCAGATAGGTGCCTGCGACCGGTACGGAGATGTCCGGATAGGTGAGCGTTCCGCCGCCGCCGAGGTAGCCGACCTTCTGCCCGCCGGGGCAACCCGAGCAGGAGTAGACCGCCGCGCTACCGCCGAGGACGCTGCTGGACGCGGCCGCTGGATACGCGGTCGCCCCGCTTTCCGGTGTCGTCGTCACGGTGATCGTGGTGCTCGCTGCCGAGGATTTGGCGTACGAGCGGTTCGCCACGACCGCGAAGGTGTGGCTGGTGCTCGGCGAGAGCCCGGCGATCACCGCGGAGGTGCCGCTCACGGTGCTGACGGCCTTACCGTCCATGTCGACCGTGTAGCCGGTCGCGTTCTTGGAGGCGTTCCAGCCGAGCGAGACGGTGTCGCCGGTGGCGGCGGTGCCGTGCACGCCGGTCGGGACGCTCGGCGCGGTGGTCGACGAGGCAGGCGTGATCCGCAGCAGCTCCGAGCCGTGCGCGGGCAGACTGGCGCTGACGCTGCCGTTCGCGGTGCCCACGTTCGACTTCGTCCACAGGTTGCGCACCTGCGCCGAGCCGGAGATCCCGATGTCGCTCCAGTTCGCGGTGACCGTCGCGGTGGACGAGCCCATGTTGAACAGCGCGACCGTGTAGCTGCCGTCGCTGTTGCGGGCGTACCACACCTGCTGGTCCGTGTTCTGGCTCACCGGCCGGGCCGGGTTGCCGGCCTGGTCGACGGCGATGACCTCACGGTTGGTCAGCAGCGATCTGCCGTAGCTGTCGAGCTGGGTCAGGTCGTCGCCGGCGAGCAGCGGCGCGGCCTCGATCGCCCAGAACGTCATGTAGCTCTGGCGTTCGTCGTTGGTGATGCCGTCCATCGTGCCGTCGCCGACGTCCAGCGAGTCGAGGTTGTTCCAGTGCCCCGGCCCGGCGTCGGGGATCCACTGGACCACGTCGGTCCAGCGCTGCTTGACCGAGTTGTTCCAGGTGACGAGCGTGCCGCAGTAGCACTCGACGTCGGTGTCGATCCGCCAGCCGTTCGCGTACTGCTGCCACACCGAGGCGTCGGTGTGCGCGAGCGACCAGGAGAGGGTGAACTGGATCGGCCGGCCGGTCGCCTTGAGGGCGCTCGACCACGCGGCCACGTCCGGGGTGTTGTCGTAGTTGGTGCCGCCCTGGTTCGAGCCGGGGCCGACGCCGTCGAGCTTGAGGAAGTCGACGCCCCAGGACGCGAACTCGTTCGCGATCGAATTGATGTAGTCCTGCGCGCAGGGACTCGCGTAGTCGATCTTGTAGGCGCTGTTCCAGCCGTTCGTCAGCCGCAGGTCCGGGTAGACGATGTTGGCGGTGGTGCAGCCGGCCGCGCCGTAGATCGGCGTGTTGCCGTTGTTGTACGCGGCGGGCGCGAGACCGACGGCGAGGTAGATGCCGAGCTTGAGGCCCTTGGCGTGCACGTAGTTCGCGATGTACGCGATGCCGTCGGGGAACGTCGTCGGGTTGGCGATCGGCCGACCGTAGGAGTCGAAGCCGTTCGACCAGCCCGCGTCGATGTTGAGGTAGTTGTAGCCGTAGGACTCCAACTCGCTCGAGAGCGCGTCCGCCTGCTGCAGGATGTGCGCCTCGGTAAGCCAGGACGCGCCACCGGTCGGGTTCACACCCGGATAGTTCGTCGACTCCAGGCTCCAGCTGCTCCAGCCCATCAGCGGGGTCTGGGCCAGAGTCTGGTGCGAACTCGCCGCGGGTGCGGCGGGCACGGCGGATGCAGTCGTTGTAGTGGGCGTAGTGGCGGCGTTCGCGCTGGCGCTGATCGGTCCGGCGAGGACCGCCGAGGCCGCGGCGACCGCGAGTACCAGGGTGGAGTGAAGTAATCTTCGACAGCTGCGTACGGTCATGGACCGCTCCGTCTCAGTCGCGTCGTTGCTGACCAGTGCGGGAAAGGGGCAGTGCGTCGTGGCGTCGCGCGGCGGAGGGCAACCCGGCGGCGCCGACGTGTCGGGAGCGTAGCCGGGTATCTTTCTTCCGTCAACATATCGAGAAGCTCCCGCTGGGATGATTACCTCGGAACCTTCGATCTAGCTGCTCTTCTTTAACTTTCCGAGTGTGGTTATACTTCGGCCGTGCTCCCCACTCAGGCTCCTGCGGTCGCGCAGGTCTTCCACACCGTGCTCGCACACGGGCCGCTCAGCAGGGCGGAGGTGACCCGGCGCACCGGGTTGTCCCCCGGCGCGGTCACCAAGGCCTCCGCCCCGCTCATCGAGGACGCCTGGATCGAAGAGGTCGGACCTCCTCCCGGCGAGCGGGCCGCGGGCCGGCCGGCGACGCTGCTCTCGGTGCGCGCGGCGCGGGCCGGCTTCATCGGGGTGAAGGTGACCGCCGAGGAGCTGTTCTGCGTGCGCACGGATCTGACGGCGCATCCGCTGGCCACCCGCCGCGCCGAGCTGGACTCGCAGGACGTCGGCAGCGTGGTGCAGGCCATAGGCAAGCTGGTGCACCGGCTCACCACCGGCCAGGGCGCGCGTTCCGCACCGCGGGTCGAGGGCCTGGGCGTGGCCATCTCCGGCGACGTCGACGGGCACACCGGCGTGGTGCACCGCTCCCCGTTCCTGAACTGGCGGGGCGTGCCGCTGGCCAGGCTCGTCGAGGAGGCCACCGGGCTGCCGACCGTCATCGAGAACGACGTTCGGGCGCTGACCGTCGCCGAGCAGTGGTCCGGCGCCGGAGCCGGTCTCTCTTCCTTCGCGGTGGTGACCGTCGGCACCGGCATCGGCGCGGGCCTGTCGATCGGCGGCAACGTGGTCACCGGTGCGCACGGCGTGGCCGGCGAGGTCGGGCATCTGCCGGTCGGCGGCGATCGCATGTGCACCTGCGGCAACGTCGGCTGCGTCGAATCGATCGCGGCCACCCAGGCGATCGTCGAGCAGGCGCGGCAGGCCGCGGGCGACCCGAAGCTCACCATGGCCGACGCGGTCCGGCTCGCACGCGGCGGAAACCGCGCGGTGCTCGCCGTGTTCACCAGGGCCGCGCAGGCGCTCGGGCTGGCGATCGCGGCCGTGGCCAACCTGATCGGCCCGGAGCGCATCATCATCTCGGGCGAGGGCGTGGCCTTCTACGACCTCTTCGCCGAGCAGATCCGCGAGACCTTCACCGCGCAGGCCTTCGGGGCGGCGAAGGACTGCGATCTGATCGTGCGTCCGCTGCCGTTCGAGGAGTGGGCACGCGGCGGCGCCGCGGTGGCCGCGCAGAACCTCGTCGTCCCGTCCCGGTCGCGTACCGGAGGAGTCCGCGCATGAGAATCATCGAAGCCGACGCATACCTGGTGGACATCGCCGTCGAGACCGTTCGCACGGACGCGGTGCAGTCCTTCGTCAAACAGGAGACGGTGTTCGTCGACCTGGTCACGGAGGACGGCAACCGCGGGACCGGCTACGCGTACACGATCGGCACCGGCGGCGGGTCCGTCCTCGCCATGCTGCGCGCGCACCTGCTGCCGCGGCTGATCGGCGCCGACTCCCGGCAGATCGAGCATCTGTGGCACGACCTGTTCGCCTCGACGCGGTCCACGACGGTCGGCGCGATCACCTCGCTCGCGCTCGCCGCCGTCGACACCGCGCTGTGGGATCTGCGCTGCCTGCGGGCCGGGGAGCCGTTGTGGCTGGTGGCCGGCGGCTTCAGGCGCGAGGTGCCGCTCTACGACACCGAGGGCGGCTGGCTGCATCTGAGCACTGAGGAACTCGTCCGCGGAGCGCTCGCCGCGCGGGCGGCGGGCTGGCCCGGCGTGAAGCTGAAGGTGGGAAAGCCGCGCGTCGAGCAGGACGTGGAGCGGCTGCGCGCGGTGCGCGACGCGGTCGGTTCAGAACTCGAGGTCATGGTGGACGCGAACCAGTCGCTGACGGCCGCGGAGGCGCGCCGCCGGGCCGCCGCGTTCGAGCCGCTGGGCCTGGCCTGGTTCGAGGAGCCGCTGCCCGCGGACGACGTATCGGGGCACGCGGTCCTCGCCCGCTCGACCTCGATCCCGATCGCGGTGGGCGAATCGCTCTACTCGGTCGGGCAGTTCCGCGACTACCTGCACCGCGAGGCGGCGTCGATCGTGCAGGTCGACGTGGCGCGGGTCGGCGGGATCACGCCGTGGCTGAAGGTCGCGCACCTGGCCGAGGCGTTCAACGTGCACGTCTGCCCGCACTTCCTGATGGAGCTGCACGTGAGCCTCGTCGCCGCGATCCCCAACGGCCGGTACGTCGAACACATCCCGCAACTGCGCGCGGTGACCCGGGGACAGCTGCGCGTCGAGGACGGCCGCGCGATCGCGCCCGACGAGCCGGGACTCGGCATCTCCTGGGACCGCGACGCCGTCGACGACCGCCGCGTCGCGTAGCCCCGGCACGGATCCAGCCCAGATCCGGCCCAGATCCGCCGAAGGTATTGGCCGAATTCTTTTCCTCTGTCAACATATAGCCGGGAGGAAATCGCATGTCCACGATCACGTTCAATCCCGGCAGTCGCACGTGGCTGCTCAGCACGCCGCGCTCGTCCTACGGGCTGCAGCTCGACGCCACCGACGCGCCACGCCACCTGCACTGGGGCGAGCGACTCACGCTCGGTCAGGTCGAGGCGCTGCCGCATACCTACCAGCCCGGGCGCACCGACAGCTTCGGCGGACGCCGCGTCCCCGAGGAGATCGCGGTGGACGGCGGCGACCGCTATGGCGCTCCAGGCCTGCAGTTGCAGTTCGCGGACGGCACCCGCGCGCTCGAATGGGCGTATGAGGGGTACGAGATCGTCAACGACGAGTCCGGCGCCTCACTCCGGCTGCGCATGCGTGACAAGAACTACCCGCTCGGGATCTCGCTTCACTACCGCGTCTACCACGACAGCGACGTGATCGAGCGTCACCTGGTGCTCGATCACTGGAGCGAGGACCGCGCGCTCTCGGTGCTGCGGGCCGACTCGGCCGGCTGGTCGCTCCCGGCGCGCGCGAACTACCGGGTCGGGCACGTCGTCGGCGACTGGGCGGCGGAGACTCAGCTGCGACGGGACGCGCTCGCCTGGGGCGAGACGGTGTTCACCAGTCGGCGCGGCATCACCGGACATCAGGCGAATCCGTGGGTGATGCTCGACGCAGGCGACGCGGACGAGCAGCACGGCCAGGTGTGGAGCGCGGCGCTGGCCTGGAGCGGCAGCTGGCGAATAGCCGTGCAGCGCGGCACGGACAACCGGGTGCAGGTGACCGGGGGCTTCGGGCACGACGGCGTGAGCTGGCGACTCGGTCCCGGCGAATCGCTGACGACGCCGGCGGTCCTCGGGCTCTACAGCGGCGGCGGATTCGGCGCGACCAGCCGAGCGTGGCACGGCCACGTCCTGCGTCACGTGCTGCCGCACCCGCGCGAGGTACGGCCGGTGCTGTACAACTCGTGGGAGGCGACCGGCTTCGACGTGGACGAGGCCGGGCAGCGCAAGCTCGCGGCCCAGGCCGCGGAGCTCGGCGTCGAACTGTTCGTGATGGACGACGGCTGGTTCGGCACGCGCACGAGCGACCTGGCCGGGCTCGGCGACTGGACGCCGAGCGCGGAGCGCTTTCCCGAAGGCCTCGGCCCGCTGGCCGAGGAGGTGCACCGGCTCGGGATGGCCTTCGGCCTGTGGGTCGAGCCGGAGATGGTCAACCCGGACAGCGAGCTCTACCGGCAGCACCCTGACTGGGTGCTGCACTTCGAGAACCGGGAGCGCACGGAGCTGCGCAACCAGCTCGTGCTGAACTTCGCGAGGCCGGACGTTGCGGCGTGGGCGCACGAGTGGCTGGACCGTCTCGTCTCCGAGCACGCGATCGACTTCCTGAAGTGGGACATGAACCGCTCCTTCAGCGAGGCCGGGTGGCCGGAGCACGGCACGGACGGAGAGGCCGATCGGCTCTGGATCGACCACGTCCGCAACGTGTACGCGATCATCGACCGGCTGCGCGCGGACCACCCGAACCTGCGCATCGAGGGGTGCAGCGGCGGAGGCGGCCGCATCGACCTGGGCATGCTGGCGCGGACCGACCAGGTCTGGCCGTCGGACAACACGGACGCCCTGGACCGGCTGACCATCCAGCACGGCTTCACGCAGCTGTACCCGGCGCGCGTGATGTCGGCGTGGGTGACGGACTCCCCGAACCCGACCACCGGCCGCACGATTCCGCTGCGCTTTCGCTGCCATGCGGCGATGAGCGGCGTGATGGCGCTCGGCGGGAATCTGACCGAGTGGAGCGAGCAGGAGTTGCACGACGTGGCCCGCGAAGTGGCGCGCTACAAGGAGATTCGCGACACGGTCCAGCTCGGCGTCCGACACCGGCTGAGCGATCCCGATGATGCCAGTGGCCTGACAGCCGTGCAGTACACGAGTACTGATGACGCGGAGACGGTCGTCTTCGCGTGGCAGCCCATCCGTTCCTTCGGCCGCGAGCCCGGACCCGTTCGCCTCGCCGCCCTCGACCCGGCGGCCCGTTACCGTGACCGCTCCTCCGGCCGCGAGTACGACGGCGCCGTGCTGGCCGAGTACGGCCTCCCGCTCGAGCTGCCCTCAGGCGACTATGCCAGCTCCTTGACGGTCTTGGAACGGATCCCGGCTCGCTGAATCGCGAGGACCGCGAGTCCGCAGACCAGGCCCCAGAACGACGCGCCGATGGAGAGCACTGAGATTCCGGAGGCGCTGACCGCGAAGGTGATCGCCGCCGCCTCGCGGTGGTCCGGGCCGGAGACGGCGGCGGCGAGCGCGGAGCCGAACGTGCTCATCAGCGCGAGCCCGGCGACGGCCTCGATCAGCAGCGGCGGCGTGACCGCGAGCAGCGAGGTCGCGAGCGCGGCGGACAGTCCGAGCGCGATGTAGACGACCCCGGCCGTGACCGACGCGATCCAGCGTCGGCGCGGGTCCGGGTGCGCGTCGGGGCCGGCGGACAGGGCGGCACTGATCGCGGCGAGGCAGACCCCGAACACGCCCAGCGGCGCGCCGGCCGTGGTCGCCGCGCCGGTGCCCAGCAGCGCCGGCCGCAGTTCGACGTCGTACCCGAACCCGCGCAGTACGGCCTGGCCGGGGAGATTCTGCGCGGCCATGGTGATCACGTAGAGCGGCAGCGCTATCCCGACCAGCGCGCCGAGGCTCACCGTGGGGACCGTGAAGTCGAAGCGCGGCAGCAGACCGGCGCCGGAGCCGCCGAGTCGTCCGTTGTGGTGCACGGCGACCTCGACCAGCGCGACGGCCAACGCGGCGGGCGCCGCCCAGCGGCGTGCGATCCGGGAAAGCAGTAGCCATACGGCGATCGGGGCGAGGGCGAGGGCGGGCAGCTGAACCGCGGCCCGGACCGGTGCCAGGCAGAGCGGCAGCAGCACCCCGGCGAGCAGCGCGGACGTGATCGGACCGGGTATTCGCCCGATCCAGCCGACCAGTCGGCCGGAGAGCCCGGTGAGCACGATCAGCAGCCCGGCGACGGCGAACGCGCCGACGGCCGCCGGATATCCGCCGTGCTGCCGTCCCGCCGCGGCGAGCAGCGCGGCGCCCGGCGTGGACCACGCGATGCTGATCGGCTGCCTACGTCGGATGCCGTACCAGATCGCGAGGCCGCCGACGGCGAGACACGAGGCGAGCAGCGCGGACACCGCCTGCCGCTGGTCGGCACCGACCGCCCGCAGCCCGACCACCACCAGCGCGAACGAGGCGCTGAACCCGACGAGCGCGGTGACCAGCCCGGCGATCAGCGGCTGGGCCAGCCCGCGGGCCGTTCCGTAAAGAGAACGTTCCATAAACGGAACGATACGCCGGTCGACCGGCATACTGGTAGCCATGTCTTCGGGACGCACATCGACGCTGGCCCAGGAGGTCGGCCGGCGCATCCAGGCGCTGCGCGCCGACCGCGGCATCAGCCTGTCCGAACTCGCTCGCGGCGCGAGCCTGGGCAAGGCGACGCTGTCCGCCGTCGAGTCCGGCACCCGCAACGCGACGCTCGAGACGCTCTACGCGATCGCCGCCCGGCTGGACGTCCCCCTCGCCGCCCTGCTCGCCCCGCCGACACCGTCGTCCGCGCCGACCGCCGTCCACGGCACGGCCGTGACCGCGGAGCTGCTGGAGGTCTTCACCGACGAAGGCGCCACCACCGAGCTCTACCGCCTGACGATCCACCCGGGCCCGACCCAGACCTCCCCCGCGCACCCCGGCGGCGTCGTCGAGTACCTGACCGTGTTCTCGGGAACCGCGCTGGTCGGACCGCAGGGCGCACCGATCACCGTCGCGGCGGGCGGCCACGTCTCCTTCGCCTCCGACGTCCCGCACATCTACGCCGCCCTGGACGTCGAGGTCCGCGCCTCACTCGTCATCCGCCACCCGGCCCGTCGTCGGTCCGAGGGTCCGGTCCGAGCGTGAGGTAGGCGTAGCCCATCACCTGCCGCGATCCCCGCAGCCAGATGGTGCGGTGTGCGTCGAGTCTGGCGCGCACCGCCTCGGCCTCGTCGTGGTCGCTGTTGGCCAGGAGCCATTCCTCCGCGCCCGCCGCGAATCCGGACTCGAACCTGTCCCACTCGTCGCGGGTGGCCATCCCGATCTCCAGCGGGCGGAAGCCTGACGCCACGGCGTGATCGACGAGGTCCGGCAGGAAGAGGCAGTCCTCGATCGTGGTGCCGGGCCACATGGCTGCCAGCTCTTCGGACGTCGGCGTGCGCTCCCACACCTCGCAGCCGAACAGCAGACGACCACCCGGATTCACGATCGGCCGGATGGCCTTGAGGGCATCGGGAATGGTGCCGAAGGCCTGATACGCCCCCGAGCTGATGACCAGATCCACCGGGCGCAGATGCTCGGCGGCCGGTGCTTCGACGAATGTGGCCCGGTGCTCCAGCCCGCGTTCCACCGCGGCGCGGCGTGCCCGCTGCACGTCGGGTCCGTGTACGTCGACGCCGGTTCCGCGGGCCTGCGGCGCGGCTTGCAGGATGCGCAGCAGCAGTTCGCCCCAGCCGCAGCCGAAGTCGGTGACCGTCTCAGGTCTCTGCGCGGCGAGGTCGGCGACGAGCCTGTCCGCGCGTGCGTCGGACAGCGGAGAGTTGAAGGTGAGGCGGCTGCCGGAGCCGAAGCCTGAGGGGTCGGTCATGCTCCGGACCTTAGTGTCCCGATGCGGCGCGCCTCCAGGGGTTTTCCGCCGGTCCGCCCGCTCTAGGACTCGCGGAGGTCGAGGGCGAGCAGCAGGTCGGCCTGGGTCTCGAGCAGCGAGAGGGGTCGGCCGACGAGCTCCTCGATGCGCGAGATCCTATATCGCAGAGTATTGACGTGCAGGTGCATGGCGGCGGCGCACTTGGTCCAGGAGGACGAGGCGCGCAGGAAGGCTTCCAGGGTGACCTCGAGTTCTGAGTTGTGTGCGCGGTCGTACTCGAGGATGGGGCCGAGCATCCGGTCCCGGTAGGTGCTGCGGACTTCCTCGGGGATGCTGGCGAGCAGCAGGGCGTGCGAGGCGATGTCGGCTTGGCGGACGAGCGTGACCGGCTCGGGCTTCGTGATGGCGACGCGCAGGGCGTGGCGGGCGTCGGTGATCGCTCGCTTGAGGGCGGCCGGGTCGGTGACGTGGTCGGACAGGCCGACACCGACGCGGCGGCCGGCGAGGCCGGGGGTGACCCGGTCGAGCCAGCCGGGAAGCACGGTCTCGGAGTCGGGCGAGGGGTCGCGGGTGAAGGCGACGGCGTGCGCGGGGAGGCCGGACGTCGGGTCCTCGTCGAAGTGCGCGATCGAGGCTGAGCAGGGGCCGAACGCCGCCTCGAGCATTTCCTCGGGTTGCCCGCCCGGATCGGAGACGGCGAGGGCCAGGGCGCGGAGCCCTCCGCCGAGGCCGAGATCCGTCAGGCGGCGGCAGACGTCGTCGCCGGCGGAACCCGTCGCGATCTCGCTGACCAGGCGTTCGGCGTCGGCACGCCACGGCGCGGTCCGGTCGGCCAGGCGCGCACGCTCGGCCTTGAGGACGTCCGTGACCTGGTCGACGACGGCTCGGCGCTGCGGATCCCACTGCCGCCAGTCGCCGTCCAGCACGAGGTACCAGTCGGTGATCCGGTCCTCGCCCTCGATCGGGAAGACGCTGCGGCGGCCGCGGGTGCGACCGTTCGTCGCGGTGGCGGAAACTGCGACGCGCGCGGGCAGCGTCGACGCGGAGAGCGCGGCGCGGGCCAGCTTGCCCCGTTCCTGCTCGGTGAGGGCTTCGCCGCTGGCGGCGACCGCCGTGCCGCTGGAGTCGATCACCCAGCAGGCCAGGCCGAGGTCCGCGGAGATCAGTTCGAGGATCGCGCCGAGCGCCTGCTCCGGATCGGCCGCCGCGACGAGCCGGCGGTGCCGTTCCAGCACACTGCCCAGGTCACTGGCCCGCTGGCCGGAGACCCGGCGCACCACGTACTCGGTCAGCGTCGCGAAGGCGAGCGCGCCGGGCACGCGCAGCAGCGGCAGCCGGTGCTTGCGGCAGGCGGCCAGCAGGTCGGCGGGCAGCTCCTCGTCACCCGCGTTGCCCGCCGCGAGCGCGCTGGCTCCGGACGCGGCGATCGCCGAGACGAAGCGCTCGGCGTCCCGCGGCCCCTTGCGCCAGATCATCCCGGTGACGATCAACTCGCCGCCCTGCAGGTAGCGGCTGGGGTCGGGCATGTCGGTGGTCACCACCCAGCGCACGTCCCGGTCGAGCCCGAGCGTGTCGGTGACCGGGGTCAGGGCGCACGGCGGCCCGAGCAGCTCCCGCACAAGCATCGGCGCTCCTCCTCCGTCCGCCTCGACCGGCTCGACCGGCTCGACCTGTCGAATCGCACCGTAACTCGGGCCTTCGGGCCGTGGGAAGCGATTCGTGCGATCACACGAACGGGCCGGTCCGCAGCGGTCGAGGTTCATGGTTTCCGCCCGTGGCACCGCGGCGCGCCTGGAGGTTCAATCTCCGGCGTCTGCCAGTGAACAACCAGACCAGACGGAGAGGCGGGCGGGTCCGCATGGACGAGGCGGTGGAGGTGGCGTGGCTCGACGCGCTGCCGTTCGACGAGGCCGTGCGAGCGCTGTCCGCGTGCTGCGCGTCGAGCCGGTGGTCGCGGGCGCTGGCCACGGGTCGGCCGTACCGGACGTGGGCCGCGCTGCTCGACGCGGCGAACGAGGCGGCCGCGGAACTGGAGTGGACGGACGTGCTGGAAGCGCTCTGCGCGCACCCCGCGATCGGGAGCCGCGCGGACGGCGAATCCCGAGAGGCGGCGTGGTCGCGCAGCGAACAGTCGGGTATGGACGGCGCGGCGCGGCAGGTCGCGGACCGGCTCGCGGAGCTGAATCTGACGTACCAGGAGAAGTTCGGACACGTCTTCCTCATCTGCGCGTCGGGCCTGCCCGCCGAGGTCATGCTCCGCGCGCTCGAACACCGGCTGCGCAACGACGCGGCGGCCGAGCGGCTCGCGACGCGGGCCGAGCTGACCGCGATCACCCGGCTGCGGCTGGAGCGGCTGCTCGCGGCGGGAGCGCAGGGACAGGCGCAGGCCCCACTCCAGGCCGAGGCCCAGGCTCAGGGAGTTGGCACGGCATGAGCCTTTCGACGCACGTACTGGACGCGACGCGCGGCGAGCCGGCGGCCGGGATGCGGGTGCGGCTGTACCGCGGGGACGAGCAGCTCCTCGAGGCGAGAACGGACACGGACGGACGGATCGGGGACGCGTTCCCGCCGGTGGAGGCAGCCGGGGTGCACCGGCTGGTGTTCGAGACCGGCGCGTACTTCGCCGAGCGCGGCGCCGCCTGCTTCTACCCGGAGGTCGCGGTCTGCTTCGCGATCGAGGATCCGGGGCGCCACTACCACGTCCCGCTGCTGCTGAGTCCGTTCGCTTATTCGACCTACCGAGGGAGTTAGAAGTCGATGCCGATCATTCTGGGCGACAACCGCTACGGCAAGGCCGAGACGCACGTGGTGCGCATCGCCAAGGACGGCGAGCGCCACGAAATCAAGGACCTGACGGTCAGCGTGGCACTGTCCGGCGACATGGCCGATGTGCACCTCTCCGGCGCCAACGCCTCGGTACTGCCCACTGACACGCAGAAGAACACTGTCTTCGCCTTCGCGCAGAAACACGGCATCGAGACGGCCGAGCACTTCGCGGTGCTGCTCGCGCAGCACTTCGTCGACTCGCAGCCGACAATCCAGCACGCCCGCGTCGAAGTGGCCGAATGCACCTGGGACCGGATCGAGCCGTGGGCCGGTCGACGCGGCGCGGGCGAGGCACAGCAGCACGGACATTCGTTCGTCCGCTCGGGCCGCGAGACGCGTACGGTCGTCGTGCACTACGACGGTGAGCAGACGCACGTGGTCAGCGGGCTGCGCGACCTCGTCGTGCTGAATTCGACGGCGTCCGAGTTCCACGGATACATCAAGGACGAGTTCACCACGCTGCCCGAGACGAGCGATCGCGTGCTGGCCACGGCGGTCACGGCGCAATGGCGGCACGCGGAGACGGACAACGCCGAGATCCGCGCGGTGGACTTCGACGGCGAATACGACGTCGCACGTGCCTCGCTCCTCGAGGCGTTCGCCGACACCTACAGCCTCTCGCTTCAGCAGACCCTTTATGCGATGGGCACGCGCGTGCTCGACGAGTGCGCGGGCGTATGCGAGGTCAAACTCGCCCTCCCGAACAAGCACCACTTCGTCGTGGACCTGAGTCCGTTCGGCATGGAGAACCCGAACGAGACCTTCTACGCCGCCGACCGGCCGTACGGCCTGATCGAGGGCACCGTGCTGCGCGAGAACGCGCCGCTGGCCGGACCGGCCTGGAGCTAGGGGCGGCGAGGTCATGGACTTTCTGCATCCCGGCAGTTGGGGCGAGGCGCTGGCGCTGAAGGCCGAGCGGCCCGAGGCGGTGCCGATCGCCGGCGGCACGGACATCATGGTCGAGATCAACTTCGACGTGCGCCGCCCCGCCGCGCTGATGGATCTCAACGGGATCCCCGAGCTCTACACCTGGTCGCGCCAGTCGGACGGCCGGATCCGGCTGGGCGCGAACGTGCCGTACACGCGGATCATCGACGAACTCGGCGACGTGCTGCCGGGCCTGGCGATGGCGTCGCGCACGGTCGGCTCGCCGCAGATCCGCAACCGCGGCGGAGTCGGCGGGAACCTCGGCGCCGCATCGCCGGCCGGGGACACGCACCCGGTGCTGGTGGCGACGGACGCGGTGATCGAGGTCGCGTCCGTGCGCGGTACGCGGCAGATCGCGGCGGTCGACTTCTACAAGGGCGTCAAGCGCAACGATCTCGCCCAGGATGAGCTGATCTCGGCCGTGCTGCTCTCACCGGCCTCAGGCCCGCAGCAGTTTTCGAAAATCGGCACGCGCAACGCGATGGTCATCGCAGTGTGCTCCTTCGCCCTCGCCTTCGATTCGCAGGCGCGCGCGGCGGGCACCGGCATCGGCTCCTCGGCGCCGACGCCGCGCCGGGCGAGGGAGGCGGAGCAGTTCCTGGCGGATGAACTGCCCTGGGAGAGCCGTGCGCCGCTGGATCCCGCGCTGGCCGAGCACTTCGGCGAGCTGGCGTCGGCGGCCGCCTCCCCCATCGACGACGTGCGCGGGACGGCCGCGTATCGCAGGCACGCGCTGAAGGTCATGGCGCGGCGGACGCTGCAGTGGTGCTGGGACGACTACACGCAAGGTAAGGCACTGATATGAGACTGAGGATCGAGGTCAACGGCGAGACCCGGGTCGCCGACGACGTGTGGGAGGGCGAGTCGCTGCTCTACGCACTGCGTGAGCGGCTCGGCTTGCCGGGCTCGAAGAATGCCTGCGAGCAGGGCGAATGCGGTTCCTGCACGGTGTATCTCAACGAAACGCCGGTGTGCTCGTGCCTGGTCGCGGCGGGTCAGGCGCACGGACAGCGGGTGCGCACCGTGGAGGGGCTGGCGGAGGGCACCGCGGACACGGCGCTCGACCCGATCCAGCGCGCGTTCCTCGAGGCCGGCGCGGTGCAGTGCGGATTCTGCACGCCGGGCCTGCTCGTGCAGGCGCACCACCTGGTCGAGACGACGCCCGATCCGTCCGACGCGGAGATCCGCGAGGCGCTGGCCGGGAACCTGTGCCGCTGCACGGGCTACGAGAAGATCCTCGACGCCGTGCGCGCCGCGGTGCGGGAGAAGGCGGGCGCGCGATGAGCAAGGTACTGATCATCGAGAACGCGGCGATCGCGACCGTCGACGTCTGCGATACGGAGTACGAGCGCGGATACCTGGTGGCGCGGGACGGGCTGATCGATGCCGTGGGCGCGGGCGCGGTTCCCGAGGGCGTCAAGCAGAATCCCGCGGACGACGTCACCATCGTCGATGGAACCGATTGCCTGCTGACGCCCGGTCTCATCAACACCCACCACCACCTCTACCAGTGGGTGACGCGCGGCCTGGCGCAGAACGAGGCGCTGTTCGGCTGGCTCACGACCTTGTATCCGATCTGGGCGCGCATCGACGAGCCCTCGGTCGGCGCGGCGGCGCGCGGCGGGCTGGCCTGGCTGGCGAAGACCGGCTGCACGACCTCCGCCGACCACCACTACGTCTTCCCGACGCACGGCGGCGACCTGCTCGCCGCCGAGATCGACGCGGCCGGCACCATCGGCCTGCGCTTTCATCCGACGCGTGGCTCGATGTCGCGCGGGCGCTCGCAGGGCGGCCTGCCACCGGACGAGTGCGTCGAGCAGGTTGACAGCATCCTGCGCGCGAGCCAGGACGCGATCGACCGCTTCCACGACCCGCGTTTCGACTCCATGGTGCGGATCGCGCTCGCGCCGTGCTCGCCGTTCTCGGTGACCGACGAGCTGATGCGGGCTTCGGCGGAGCTGGCCAGGTCCAACGGAGTCCGGCTGCACACGCACCTGTGCGAGACGGCCGACGAAGAAGAGTTCTGTCTCGCCACGCACGGCATGACCCCGGTCGACTACGCCGAATCCGTGGGCTGGCTCGGTGACGACGTGTGGTTCGCACACGCCGTGCACCTGTCCGACGCGGCGATCAAGAAGATGGCCGCGACCGGCACCGGAGCCGCGCACTGCCCGTCCTCCAACGCCCGCCTCGGCGCCGGCCACGCACCCGTCCGCTCCCTGTTGGACGCCGGCGCGCCGGTCGGGCTCGGCGTGGACGGGGCCGCGTCGCAGGAGTCGGGGATGATGGTCGAAGAGCTTCGCCAGGCCATGTATACGTCACGGCTGCGCGCGGGCAACTCGAGTGCCGCGGAGACGCTCGGTGCCCGCGACGCGCTGCGGATCGGCACCATCGGCGGTGCGCGCAATCTCGGCCGACAGGACGAGATCGGCTCGCTGGAGCCGGGCAAACTCGCCGACCTGGCGCTCTGGGACCTGAGCGGCCTCGGCCACGCGGACATCGCCGACCCGGTGGGCGCCCTCGTGTTCGGCCCGCCCGCTTCCGTCAAGCTACTCGCGGTCGGCGGCCGCACCGTTGTGCGCGACGGCGAGCTCGTCACCGCCGACGAGGCGACTCTGGCGCGAGACTGCCGGGCCGCCGCGCGAAGGCTGGTGAGCGGCCGATGAGCGAATCGACCACCGCCACCGCCGCCACCACCACCACTCTCACCCGTGGCCCGCGGCAGGTCACCCAGTCGGCGCGGGACGGCGTCGGCAGCAGCCCGCTGCGCCCGGACGGCACGCTCAAGGTCAAGGGCGAGTTCGCCTACTCCTCCGACCTGTGGATCGACGGGATGCTCTGGGGCGCGACGCTGCGCTCACCGCATCCCAGGGCTCGTATCCACGGCATCGACATCGGAAAGGCGCTCGCGCTCCCCGGCGTCTACGCGGTCCTGACGCACGAGGACGTGCCCGGACACAAGTTCTACGGGCTCGAACACCGCGACCAGCCGGTGCTGGCGGTCGACGAGGTGCGCTACCAGGGCGAGCCGGTCGCGCTCGTCGCCGCGGATCACCCGGAGACCGCGCGGCGTGCGCTCGGGCTCATCGAGGTCGGCTACGAGGTGCTCGAACCGATCACCGACGCCCGCCGCGCGGCCTTCGACCCCGAGTATCCGGCCGTGCACCCGGGCGGCAACGTCGTGCGCCACCAGCCGGTCCGCTTCGGCGGCGACGTGCACGATCCGGCGATCCGGGCGCTCGCGGAGGTGGTCGTCGAGGGCGACTACCAGGTCGGCATCCAGGACCAGGCCTTCCTCGGCCCCGAGTCGGGGCTCGCGATCCCCAGCGAGGACGGCGGGATCGAGCTGTACGTCGCGACGCAGTGGATGCACAACGACCTGCTGCAGATCGGGCCGTGCCTCGGTCTGCCGGACGAGAAGATCCGGATGACGCTGGCCGGCGTGGGCGGCGCGTTCGGCGGCCGCGAGGACCTGTCCATGCAGGTCCACGCCGCGATGCTGGCACTGCGGACGCAGAAGCCGGTGAAGATCGTCTACAACCGGCAGGAGTCCTTCTTCGGCCACGTGCACCGGCACCCGGCGACGATGCACTACGAATACGGCGTGACCCGCGCGGGGAAGATCGTCTACGCGGACGTGGAGATCATCCTGGACGGCGGCGGCTACGCGTCCGCCACACCGAACGTCGTCGGCAACGCCGCGTCGCTCGGCGTCGGACCGTACGAGATCCCGAACATCGAGATCGACGCGTACGGCGTGTTCACCAACAACCCGCCGTGCGGCGCGATGCGCGGCTTCGGCGCGGTGCAGGCCTGCTTCGCGTACGAGTCGATGATGGACAAGATCGCCGACCGTCTCGGCATGGACCCGGTGCGCCTGCGGCAGCTCAACGTCGTGTCGCAGGGTTCGCAGTTGGCGACCGGCCAGGTGGTGGAGGCCGCGGCGCCGCTGCGCGAGATGCTCGACCAGCTCGTCGCCATGCCGCTGCCCGCACCGCTGGATCCGAGCGATCCGCGGAACCTGCCGGGCTCGACGGCCAACACGACGCACGGCGAAGGCGTGCGGCGCGGCGTCGGCTACGGGGTCGGAGTCAAGAACATCTGCTTCTCCGAGGGCTTCGACGACTACTCGACGGCCCGGATCCGCCTGGAGGCCATCGGCGGTGAGCCGGCGGTGCTGGTGCACACGGCCGCGGCGGAGGTCGGGCAGGGGTTGGTCACCCTGGAGGCCCAGATCGCGCGCACCGAGCTGGGCGTGTCCAGGGTGACCATCCACCCCGCCGACAACCAGGTGGGCAATTCAGGATCCTCATCCGCATCGCGGCAGTCGTACATGACCGGCGGCGCGGTGAAGGCGGCCTGCGAGGCGGTGCGCGCGGAGGTTTTCAAGCGGGCCGTCGAGAAAACAGGCCACGCATATACCGACCTTTCGCTGCTGGACGGCAACGTGGTCTCGGCGGCGGACGGCGTCGTCATGAGCCTGGTGGAGCTGCTCGGCGACGAGGCCGTGGATCTCACCCGCGAGTTCCACCACCACCCGACCACGGGGATGGATCCCGTGACCGGCCAAGGGAATTCGCACACGCAGCTGGCCTTCGCCGTGCACAGGGCGGTCGTCGACGTGGACGTCGAGCTCGGGCTGGTCAAGGTCATCGCGCTGGATCTCGTGCAGGACGTCGGCCGGATCATGAACCGGCTCTCGCTCGAGGGCCAGCTGCAGGGCGGCAGCGCGCAAGGCCTGGGCCTCGCCGTCATGGAGGAGATCCAGGTGCGCGACGGCATCGTGCGCAACCCCTCCTTCACCGACTATCTGATCCCCACGATCCTCGACATGCCGCCGATGCGCATGGAGATCCTGGAGAATCCCGACCCCCGCGCGCCCTACGGCCTGCGCGGCGCGGGCGAACCCCCGACTCTCTCGTCCACTCCGGCCGTCGCCGCCGCCATCCGCGCGGCGCTGGGCCGGGACCTGACCAAGGTTCCGATCGGGCCGGAGGACATCACGGGCACACGATAGCCCTTTGACATCAGTACCCGAGAACTCACTCCATCACTACAACGGCGTAATCAGGAGAGAGCAATGACGCAAGTACAAGAGCCGCTGGCGGCGGGTCCGGACACAGAGGTCCGCGCCGCCGGAAGACTCGAGCGGTACTTCCTCCTCGCGGAACGCGGTTCCACCGTGGGCCGAGAGGTGCGCGGCGGACTGACCACGTTCTTCGCGATGGCCTATATCGTGCTGCTCAATCCGATCATCATCGGCAGCGCCGCCGATGTGACCGGAGCCCATCTGTCGATCGGCGAACTGACCACGGCGACGGCGTTCGCGGCGGCCGTGACCACGCTGCTGATGGGCTTCGTCGGCAACGCGCCGCTGGCGCTGGCCGCGGGCCTCGGCACCAGCGGGGTCGTGGTCTCGCAGATCGCGCCGCACATGACGTGGCCGCAGGCGATGGGCCTGATGGTGCTCGAAGGCATCGTGATCATCCTGCTGGTGGTCACCGGCCTGCGCGAGACGATCATGAATGCGATTCCGCTGCCGCTCAAGCACGCGATCAGCGTCGGCATCGGCGCGTTCGTGGCGCTGATCGGCCTGGTCGACTCGGGTGTCATCACCCGGCAGCCGGACGCGGCGCACACCACCGTGCCGGTGCAGCTCGGGGCCGGCGGACACCTCGAGGGCTGGCCGGCGTTCGTGTTCTGCTTCGGCCTGCTGCTGATGATCGCGTTGATGGCTCGCAGGATCCCGGGCGCGATCCTGATCGGCATCGTCGCCTCTACGGTGCTGGCCGTGGCCGTGGAGAAGATCGCGAAGATACCCGACGCGTCCTGGGGTCTGGTGATCCCGAAGGCGCCGACCTCGTTCTTCTCCGCTCCGAAGTTCGGCCTGTTCGGCCGCGTGGACCTGTTCGGCGGCTTCGCCCGGGCGGGCGCCGCGACCGCGACGATCGCGCTGTTCACGCTCGTGCTCTCCGGGTTCTTCGACGCGATGGGCACGATCATGGGCGTCACCAGCGAGGCCGGGCTGACCGACGAGCAGGGCCGGCTGCCCGGCATCTCGCGGATCCTGCTCGTGGACGGCGTCGGCGCGGTGGTCGGCGGCGGCTCGGGGGCCTCGGCGAACACGGTGTTCGTGGAGTCCACGGCCGGCGTCGGCGAGGGCGCGCGCACCGGCATCGCCTCGATCGTCACCGGCCTGCTTTTCGCGGCGGCGCTGCTGTTCACGCCGATCGCCGCGATCGTGCCCGCCGAGGCGACGACGCCCGCGCTGGTCCTGATCGGGGCGCTGATGATGGCCCAGATCCGGCACGTGGACTTCACGAACTTCGAGATCGCGGTCCCGGCCTTCCTGACCATCGTCCTGATGCCCTTCACCTACTCGATCACCGACGGCGTGGGCGCGGGCCTGATCGCCTACACCGTCATCAAGGTCGCGAACGGCAAGTGGCGCGAACCCGGCTGGTTCGTCTGGGGCGTGACCGTCATCTTCGCGATCTTCTTCGGAATCAGCGGCATCCAGCACACCCTCTGAGGGAGGCACACACCATGCAGGACATCGCACAGCGGCTCGCCGAGTGGCACCACCAGCAGGCTCGCGCGTATGCCGTGGCCACGGTCGTCGGCGTACGCGGCAGCGCGCCGCGCCAGCCGGGCGCCGCGCTCGCCGTGAACAGCGAAGGCGAGGCGGCCGGATCGGTCTCCGGCGGCTGCGTCGAGGCGGCGGTGTACGAGCTCTGTCGCGAGGCCCTGCAGCACGGCACTCCGGTGCTCGAATCCTTCGGCTACAGCGACGAGGACGCCTTCGCCGTCGGGCTGACCTGCGGAGGCGAACTGGACGTGTTCGTGCAGCCGGTCACGCCCGGCGGCGCGGCCGACGCGTTCGGAACGATGCTCGAGGCGATCGGCGACGGCACGCGGGTTGCTCTTGCCCGGGTGATCGCCGGGCCGCGAGACCTGCTCGGCCGGGCGCTCGCAATCCAGGCGCCCGAGCCCGAGCAGTTGTTCGGGCCGCCGGGGTCGACCGTCACCCGCGACATGCTGGCTGACGACGAAGGCCCCGGCCGGCGCAGCGTCGGCACGCTCGGTGCGGCGAGTCTGGATCGCGCCGTGGTCGGTCGGGCGGGCGCGATGCTCGATCTCGGCAAGACCGGCACGTTCACCGTCGGGGCGGACGGCAGCGAGTGCGGCGAGCCGTTGACCGTGTTCGTCGAGTCCTACGGGACCGCGCCGCGGCTGCTCGTCTTCGGCGCGATCGACTTCGCCGCGGCGCTGGTCACGGCGGGGAAGTTCCTCGGCTTCCACGTCACCGTGTGCGACGCGCGGCCGGTGTTCGCCACCGCGGCCCGCTTCCCGGACGCCGACGAGGTGGTCGCCGACTGGCCGCACCGCTACCTGGCGACGCAGCACATTGATAGGCGAACCGCTGTCTGCGTTCTGACGCACGACGAGAAGTTCGACGTACCGCTGCTGGAGACGGCGCTTCGGATGCCGGTCGGCTACATCGGCGCCATGGGCTCGCGCCGCACCTGCACGCAGCGCGTGGAGCGGCTGCGTGAACGAGGGCTCGACGACACCGAACTGCTGTCGCGGCTGCACTCGCCGATCGGGCTCGACCTCGGCGGACGTACGCCGCAGGAGACGGCCATCGCCATCGTCGCGGAGATCGTGGCGAACAGGTACGGCGGCTCCGGCCGTCACCTGGCCGCCGTCTCCACGCCTATCCACGCCGCTCACGACACGAAGGATCTGGCATGCCTCTGATATTCCTCAACGGCGGCGCGATGCGCGGCGGCCCACTCAACCATCTGCTCGGCGACTCGCCACTGGTCGGCCGAGTACGCACGGCCCCGCGCTACCGCTTCTACACGGTGCGCGACGAGTTCCCGGCGCTCGACGAGGTCGCCACGGGCGGCGTGTCGGTGATCGGCGAGCTCTACGACGCGGACTGGCCGGTGCTGCGGGAGGTCCTGCTGCCGACCGAGCCGGCCGAGCTGGAGCTCGGCGTCATCGAACTCGACGACGGCACGGGCTGCCTGTCCATGATCCGCCGCCACACGTACCACGAACAGCCCGGCGAACTGCGCGACATCTCCGGCACGCCGGACTGGAACGCCTACCGGCACACCCTGACCGCAACCCATCCCGAGGAACTCCAAGCTTGACCTCCTCCACTCTCTAATCAGAGTGAAGCCCAGCGGTCGCCCGCTGAGGTTCCTGCTTCACCGACAATCGCCCCGCAGGAGTTTTCCGTTGAGGTCTTACACCGTCTCCACAGGCAGCAGCCGCGAGCCCCGCGGCCAGAATATTGCGTGCCGCGTTCGTGTCTCGGTCATGGACCGCTCCGCAAGCACAGGTCCAAGCACGGACGTTCATCGACAGATTCCCCCGCAGCGCCCCGCACGCGGAGCACAGCTTCGTGGAGGGAAACCAACGGTCCACCGTGATCAGCTCGCGCCCGTACCACGCACACTTGTATTCGAGCATCTCGCGCATCCCGGCCCACGACGCGTCGGAGATTGCACGGGCCAATCGCTTGTTCTTAATCATGTTGCGCACAGCCAGGTCCTCGATCACGATCGTTTGGTTCTCGCGAACGAGCCGAGTAGTCAGCTTGTGCAGATTATCCCGCCTGCGGTCGGCGATCCGGGCGTGGATCCGCGCCACCTTGAAGCGAGCCTTCTCCTTATTCGCCGAGCCGGGTCGCTTACGCGCCCACTCGCCCTGCGCCTTAGCCAGCCGCTCCCGGTCACGGCGCTCACAGCGCGGGTTGGTGACCTTCTCGCCAGTGGAGAGAGTCACCAGCGACGTGACACCCGCATCGACTCCGACCGCAGCGTCGACGGCCGGAGCGCGCTCGATGCTCTGCTCGCAGAGAATCGCGACGAACCAGCGTCCAGCCGCATCGCGGGAGACCGTCACAGTCGAAGGCTCGACTCCCTCCGGCAAAGGCCTGGACCAGACAATCGCGAGCGGCTCGCGCATCTTCGCGAGCGCCAACTCACCGGCGCTATAGCGGAACGCAGACCTCGTGTACTCGGCGCTGTCGCGCAACCTCTTGCGCGACTTGAACCGCGGGTATCGCGCTCTCTTGTCCCAGAACGCGCCGAACGCGCCCTGCAAGTGCCGCAGAGCCTGCTGCATCGGCACCGAGGACACCTCGTTCAAGAACGCCAACTCGTCTGTGCGCTTCCAGTCGGTGAGCATCGCCGACGTTTCGGCGTAGTTGACTCGCCGCTGCTCGAGAGTCCACGCAGTCGTTCGCTCCTGCAGCGCCTTGTTGTACACCAGGCGGACGCAGCCGAATGTACGGACCAGGATCTCGGCCTGCTCATCGGTCGGATAGAAGCGAAACTTGAAAGCTCGCTTGACCAGTTGCGTCACATCTCACAGCCTATCAGTTTCATTTATGAGCAACAGAATGGAGGAAGCGGTTCTCTCCTCACCCGGAGTGTTGGAGAGTCCACCGCAAACAACGAATGACCCTGCGCTACGACATTAACCTGTCGATCCTGTTCACCGAGCTCCCGCTGCTGGAGCGCCCGGCCGCGGCGGCGGCGGCGGGCTTCACGGCGGCCGAGTTCTGGTGGCCGTTCGGTACCGAGGCCCAGCCGGCCGGCTCCGCGGTGGACGAGTTCATCGCGGCCCTGGACGCGGCCGGAGTACGGCTCGTCGGCCTGAACCTCCTCGACGACCTGTCGGTCGGCTCGCGCGGTCTGGTCTCAGTGCCCGAACACGCCGGCCGGTTCCGCGACGCGATCCCGGTCGCCGTCGAGATCGGGCGGCGCACCGGCTGCCGGAACTTCAACGCCCTGTACGGCAACCGCATCGAGGGCGTGGACCCGGAGTTCCAGGACCAACTCGCGGTCGCGAACCTCGATGCCGCGACCAAGGCGGCCGCGATCATCGGCGGCACGGTGCTCATCGAGGCGCTGAACGCGATCGAGTCTCCGCTCTACCCGGTCACCTCGACGCGGGCCGCGCTCGACGTCATCGGGCGGACGGAGGAGGTCACCGGCGCGACGAACCTCGCGCTGCTGCTCGACCTCTACCACATGGCCCGGATGGGCGAGGACCTCGAGACCGTCATCGGCAAGCACGCCGGACGCGTGGGCCACGTGCAGATCGCCGACGTGCCCGATCGCGGCGCGCCCGGCACCGGCGGCCTCGACTACCGCGCGCTCTTCGCGGCGCTGGAGGCGGCGGACTACCGCGTCGAGGAAGGGCTCGGATCCATCGGGCTCGAATACAAGGCCACGAATGGAGTCAGCGCCGACTCGTTCGCCTGGCTGCCGGCCGAAGAACGCGGCTGGCGCAGCTGACCTGCAACTCCGAACCAGTTAGGCAATCAATGACTCAGAAGATCGGATTCATCGGACTCGGGATCATGGGCTCGCCCATGGCCGGCCACCTCGCCAAGGCAGGGTACGAAGTCGTCGGCTTCGACCTCGCCGAGCCCGGCCTGGCGAAGCTCGAGGCAGCCGGAGGACGCCGCGCCTCGTCGATCGCGGAGGCGGTCGAGGGCGCGCCGATCGTCATCACGATGCTCCCGGCCGACCCGCACGTCGAGGCCGTGGTGCTCGGCGAAGGCGGCGTGTTCGAGCACATCAAGCCGGGCACGCTGTTCATCGACTTCTCCAGCATCAAGCCCGGCACCTCGCAGAAGGTCGCCAAGGCGGGCGAGGCCAAGGGCGTGCGCGTCCTGGACGCCCCGGTCTCCGGCGGCGAGAAGGGCGCGATCGACGCCGTGCTGTCCATCATGGTCGGCGGCAACGCGGCGGACTTCGAGGCGGCGCGGCCGATCTTCGAGCTCGTCGGAAAGACGTGCGCGCTCTGCGGCCCGCACGGCGCCGGCCAGGCCGTGAAGGCGGCCAACCAGCTCGTCGTCGGCGGCACGTACGCGCTGGTGGCCGAGGCGATCGTGCTCATGGAGGCGCTCGGCGTGGACGCCAAGGCGGGCCTCGACATGCTGGCCGGCGGGCTCGCCGCCTCGCGGATCCTGGACCTCAAGCGCGACTCGATGCTGGCCCGCGACTTCAAGCCCGGATTCCGCATCGACCTGCACCACAAGGACATGGGCACCGTCCTCGACGCGGCCCGGCAGGCGGACGTCGCGCTGCCCATGAGCCTGCAGGTCGCGGCGCTCATCCAGGCCGCTCGGGCGCAGGGCCTCGGCGACCGGGACCACTCGGCGCTGCTCGCCGTCATCGAATCTCTGAATGGAAAGGCATGACCATGACCGCAAAGAAGATCCCCGTCATGTCGGCGGTCGTGGAGGTGCTCAAGTCTGAGGGCGTCGACACGGTCTTCGGCTGCCCCGGCGCCGCGATCCTCCCGCTGTACAAGGCCTTCGAGCAGGACGGCAGCTCGATCGAGCACCTGATCGTCCGGCACGAGGAGGGCGCGACGCACATGGCCGACGGCTGGGCGCGCACCACGGGCAACGTGGGCGTGGCCATCGGCACGTCGGGCCCGGCGGGCACGAACATGATCACGGGTCTCTACACGGCGATGGCCGACTCGATCCCGATCATCTGCATCACCGGCCAGGCCGCCTCCAACAAGCTGCACCAGGAGGCGTTCCAGGCCGTCGACATCGTGGAGATCGCGCGGCCGGTGACCAAGTGGGCCGTGCAGGTGAAGGAGGCGGCGCAGGCGCCGTGGATCTTCCGCGAGGCCTTCCGGATCGCGCGCAGCGGACGGCCGGGTCCGGTGCTGATCGACCTGCCGATCGACGTGCAGCGTCAGGAGATCGTGTGGGACGCCTCGATCGACGCGCCGCTGCCGCTGGCCAAGGTCGAGCCGCAGCTGCCGCGCGTGGAGCGCGCGCTGGACCTGCTGCTGGCGGCCGAGCGTCCGCTGCTGCTGTCCGGCGGCGGTGTGATCATCGGCGAGGCGCACGAGGAGCTGGTGGAGCTCGCCGAGTACCTGAACATCCCCGTGCAGGTCACGCTGATGGGCAAGGGTTCGATCGACGAGTCGCACCCGCTGTTCGCGGGCATGACCGGGATCCAGACCTCGCAGCGCTACGGGAACGCCTCGTTCCTCGAATCAGACCTCGTGCTCGCGCTCGGCGCCCGCTTCGGCGACCGGCACACCGGCGACCTCGACACGTACCGCGGCACGCGCAAGTTCATCCACGTGGACATCGAGCCGACGCAGCTCGGCAGGGTCTTCGAGCCCGATCTCGGCATCGTCTCGGACACGAGGCTGTTCCTGCGGGCCCTGCTCGACGCGGCGAAGCGTCGCGGCACACGGCGTGCGCCCGGAGCGTGGACCACCCGAGTCGCCGAGCTCCGCAGCACGCTGACGCGCCGGGACGACTTCGACGACGTGCCGATCAAGGCGCCGCGCGTCTACCGGGAGATCAACGCGGCCTTCGGTCCGGACACGTACTTCGTGACCGCGATCGGCCTCTACCAGATCTGGGGCGGCCAGTTCCAGCGCGGCGGCCACCCGCGCCGCTACCAGGTGTGCGGCCAGGCCGGCCCGCTCGGCTGGGAGATCCCGGCGGCGATCGGCGTCAAGAAGGCCCTCAAGTCCGCGGACCCGGACGCCGAGGTCGTCGGCGTGGTGGGCGACTACGGCTTCCAGTTCCTGGTCGAGGAGCTGGCCGTGGCCGCGCAGTACAACATCCCGTTCGTGCTGATCATGCTGAACAACGAGTATCTGGGCCTGATCCGGCAGGCGGAGATCGGCTACGACATGAACTACGAGGTCGACATCCACTACGACGCGTTCGGCTCGGACAACGTCAAGATCATGGAGGCGTACGGCTGCCAGGGCCGCCGCGTCTACGAGCCCGGTGACATCGCCGACGCGATCGAATGGGCGCGCAAGGAGGCCGCGGCGAGCTCGCGGCCGGTGCTCGTGGAGATCATGATCGAGCGGGAGGCGAACACCGCGCACGGGATCCGGATCGACGCCGTCAAGGAGTTCGAGCCGCTCCCGGAGCCCGCGGAGGCCTGAGGTGCTCGCCTCGATCGAATCGTCCGCGGGCCGGGTCATCCTGGCCCCGGACAAGTTCAAGGGCTCGCTGTCCGCGGCCGAGGCGGCGAGTCGGCTCGCCGCCGGGCTGCGGCGGGCGGTGCCCGGAATCGCCGTCGCCACGGTGCCGGTGGCCGACGGCGGGGAGGGCACCGTGGACGCGGTCGTCTCGGCGGCCGGATTCCGTCGGCTCCGCGCGCTGGTCGGCGGGCCGACGGGCCGGGCGGTCGCCGCGAGCTTCGCCGTGCGCGGCGATACCGCGGTGATCGAGTCGGCGCAGGCCTGCGGCCTGTGGCGGCTGCCGGGCGGCGAGCCTGCTCCGCTGACGGCGACGTCTTACGGCGTGGGCGAGTTGATCGGCGCCGCGCTGGACGCCGGATGCACGCGGATCGTGCTCGGCCTCGGCGGCAGCGCGTGCACCGACGGCGGCGCGGGTCTTGTCCGGGCCCTCGGCGCGCAACTGACGGATGCGAATGCCAAGCCCTTGCCCTCTGGCGGCGCCGTGCTGACCGGCATCTCCGGCCTCGATATCACCGACCTTTCGCTGCGCCTCAAGGGGATCGACGTCACCGTGGCCTGCGACGTCGACAACCCCTTGCTCGGCGCCAACGGAGCCGCGGCGGTCTACGGCCCGCAGAAGGGCGCGTCCGAGGACGACGTGCAGGTGCTCGATGCCGCGCTCGCCGCCTGGTCGGCGGCCGTGGCACGGGAGATCGGGACCGAGGAGTTCGCGACGTATCCCGGTGCGGGCGCGGCGGGCGGCATGGGCTTCGCCGCTCTGGCGCTGCTGGGTGCGCGGCTGCGGCCGGGCATCGAGCTGATGCTGGAGCTCGCCGGTTTCGAGGAGCGGGCGCGCGGCAGCCGGCTCGTGATCACCGGCGAGGGTTCGCTGGACGCCCAGAGCCTGCGCGGCAAGGCGCCCGCGGGCGTGGCACGTGCGGCGAGCGCGCTGGGCGTGCCGGTGGTCGCGGTATCAGGCATCTGTGACCTCGGTCCCGAGCAGCTCAGCGAGGCCGGTTTCACGGCCGCGTACCGGCTGACAGACATCGAAGACGACGTGGACCGGTGCATCGCGCACGCCGGTCCGCTCCTCGAACTGCTCGCGGAGCGCATAGGCCGCGCACACCTGGCGAATGGAGGACGGTCATGACCGTGGACCTGGTATTTCGCTCGCGGCGCACGGTGCTCCCGGACGGCGAGCGTGCGGCCGCGGTGGCAGTCCGGGACGGGGTGATCAGAGCGGTCGCCGCGTACGACGCACCGCTCTCCGCAGCGCGAGACCTCGACCTCGGCGGCCTCGCCCTGCTGCCCGGACTCGTCGACACGCACGTGCACGTGAACGAGCCGGGCCGCACGGAGTGGGAGGGCTTCGCGTCCGCGACCCGCGCGGCCGCGCTCGGCGGCGTCACCACGCTGATCGACATGCCGCTCAACTCGCTGCCGCCGACGCTCGACCCCGACGCGCTCGAGGTCAAGCGCAAGAGCGCGCGCGGCCAGTGCTTCGTCGACGTCGGCTTCTGGGGCGGTGCGGTACCTGGGAACGCGCAGCAACTGGCCCCGTTGCACGAGCAGGGCGTGTTCGGCTTCAAGTGCTTCCTCGCCGACTCGGGTGTGCCGGAGTTCCCGCCGGTCAGCCGCACGGAGATGGAGGAGGCGCTGCGCATCGTCGCGGTGCTCGACAGCCTGCTGATCGTGCACGCCGAGGACGCCGAGACGCTGGAGCACGCGCCCGGCGCCGACGGTCGCACGCGGTACGCCGACTTCCTCGCGTCGCGCCCGCCGGAGGCCGAGACCACCGCCATCGCCGCCGTCATCGAAGCCGCGCGTCGCACCGGCGGCCGCGCCCACATCCTGCACCTGGCCTCAGCCTCCGCGCTTCCGCTGATCGCGCGGGCGAAGGCCGAGGGCGTCAGGGTTTCGGCCGAGACCTGCCCGCATTATCTGACGTTCGCCGCGGAGGCCATCCGCGACGGAGCCACGGACCACAAGTGCTGCCCGCCGATCCGCGGCGCCGAGGATCGCGAGCGGCTTTGGGCGGCGCTCGGCGAGGGGCTGATCGACTGCGTCGTCTCGGACCATTCGCCGTGCACGGCGGACCTGAAGCGCCAGGACACCGGCGATTTCGGCGCCGCATGGGGCGGGATCGCGTCGCTGCAGCTGGGCCTTTCCGCGGTGTGGACGGCGGCGGCGGAACGAGGCTTCACGTTGCGCGACGTCGTCGAATGGATGTCGCGGGCGACAGCGGATCTCGTCGGCCTGCGCACGAAGGGCCGCATCTCCGTGGGCTGCGATGCCGACTTCGTGGTCTTCGATCCCGACGCCCGCACGACCGTCGACGCCGCGCACCTCGCGCACAAGAACCCTGTCACGCCGTACGACGGGCTCGTCCTGCGCGGCGCCGTGCGGACCACGTACCTCGCCGGAGCGCCGGTCGACCTCGACGCGCCCGCCGCCGGACGACTTCTCACCAAGGAGACGGAACGATGACGGATTATTCAGCAGACCTCGACCTCGCCTCACGCGCCCTAGGCGGCGCGGTCGTCTGGGCGAACGACGAGTTCTTCGGCATGAGGGAGAACCTGGTAACGCCCGCGCCGCCGACGTTCAGCCCGCACACCTTCGACCTCAAGGGCCAGGTCGTCGACGGCTGGGAGACCCGGCGCCGCCGGCCGGGCGCGCCGAACGTGGAGGGCAGGCCGTACGACTCGGCGATCATCCGCCTCGGCGCCCCCGGCCTGATCCGCGGCGTCACCGTGGACACGTCGTTCTTCGTCGGGAACTACCCGCCCGCATGCTCGATCGAGGCCGCGGATGTGCCGGGCTACCCGAACCCGCGGGAGCTCCTAGCCGCCGATTGGGTGACGATCGTCCCCGAGAGCAAGCTCAACGGCGACACGCAGAACCACTTCGAACTCGTAGACGGCGGGCTGCGCCGCAAGCGGTTCACGCACGTTCGCCTCAACAACATCCCCGACGGCGGCATCGCCCGCCTGCGCGTGTACGGCGAGGTGCTGCCCGATCCCGAGTTCACCGTCGGCGTGCAATGCGACCTCGCCGCGGCCCGCAACGGCGGCCTGGTCACCGCGAGCAGCGACGCGTTCTTCTCCCCCGCCACCGCGGCCCTGATGCCCGGCGAGTCCCGCGTCATGGGCGACGGCTGGGAGACCGCCCGCCGCCGCGACAGCGGCAACGACTGGATCGAGGTGCGGCTCATCGGCGAGGGCGAGGCCCGCGTCATCGAGATCGACACCGCGAACTACAAGGGCAACGCCCCCGACCGGATCCGCCTCCGCGGCCGCGCAGGCGACAGTGGCGGCAACGGCGACAGCGAGTGGTTCGACCTCATCGCCGAGACCCGCGTGCAGCCCGACACCCTGCACCGCTTCCGTTTCGACTCCACCCGCCCCGCGACCCACCTGCGCCTGGACACCTACCCCGACGGCGGCGTAGCCCGCTTCCGCGTCCACGGCGTCCTGACCGCCCGAGGCGCCGCGGAAGTGCGGGCCCGCTGGACCGCCGCGGACGAATGAGGGCACCGTTGTCGATGGTTCGATGGTGCTCCGAGCCGCAGACCGAACCGGTCACCCGCCGGCGTGGATGACGTTCATGGCGTGCTCGCGGGCGGGGCCGCTGAGGGCGTGGTTCAGGTCGTCGAAGAGGACTCGGGCGGTCTCGCCGCTCCAGCCGGGTGGGAGTAGGCGCAGCGGCAGGCCCGGGTCGCGGTACGGGAGTCGGCGCCATTGGGTCAGCATCGGGATATAGGTGCGGTACGCGTCGAGCGGGGGCGTGCCGTGCGTCGCCACGCGTTCCAGCAGCGGGCGGTGTTGGCGGAGGAAGTCGGCGTAGAGGCCGGTGAGCTCGTCCAGGTCCCACCAGGCGCGCACCTTCGAGCGCAGCTCGCCGAAGGCGAAGTGCTGTCCGGTGAATATTTCTACGTACCCTGACAGGCCGCGTCGTTCGAGGGTGCGGCGGGTCTCGGCGGCGAGGGTCGCGGGGGCGATCCAGATTCCGGGGGCCGCGGTGCCGAATCCGAGGTGGGTCAACGTCGCGCGCAGCTCGTGCCGCTTTTCGCGCTCGGATTCGGGCACGGAGAAGACGACCAGCAGCCAGCCGTCCTCGATGTCGGCGCGGGCGTGCTCGAAGATGCGGGTGTCGCCCTCCGCGAGCAGTTCGAGGGTCGTCGGCCCGAGCGTGTAGCCCGCCGCCTTGCCGTGCCGCTCGGGGCTCAGCACGCCGCGCCGCTTGAGGCGGGACACCGCGGAGCGCACCGCGCGGTCGTCGAGTCCGAGGTCTGACATGAGGCGGATGAGCGCGGCCACCGAGAGCCAGTTGTCCTCGCTGCGCGCGTAGAGGGCGAACAGGGTCAGGATCAGCGGTCCCAGACGCGAGGACGGCTGCTGGTCCGCCGCGATCGGCCCCGGCGCGGCTCCCGTCTCCGTCTCCGTCGCGCTTTCCGTCTCCGCCGTCCTCTCCGTCGTCACGGTCGCCAACCCTACTGGCCGGGGACGCGCAGCCGGTCCTCGGGGATCTCGGCCACGCCCAGGATCTCGATCATCGCCTCGGGCTGCCAGAGGGCCGTGCAGCCGATCCCCGCCATGGCCGGATACACCGGTCCGGCCAGCTCCCGCCAGACCCGGCCGATCTCCTTGCCGTGGGCCTGGTAGTCCGGGATGTCGGTCAGGTAGATGGTGATGCCGACCAGGTCCTCCGGCTCGCCGCCGGCCTCGCGCAGGGTGGTGAGCACGTTGCCGAAGGCCTGCCGGAACTGCTCGACGATGCCGCCGGGCACGATCTTCATCTCGGCGTCGAGCGCCGTCTGGCCGCCGAGGTACAGCGTGGTGCCGCTGAGCGTGCCGTGCGAGTAGCCACTGGGGGTGGGCAGGGACGCGGGATTCACCGGGATGGCGGTCATGTGTATTGACTTTACCTGACGGTCGTGAAAAATACGAGATATGGAACCCGACTTCAGCAAGTACCGCCTGGAGGGCGACAACTCGATGTACCGGCTGCCCGGCGGCCCGGTCGCGCCGGTCGTCACCCGGGCCGGCGCCGAGCACGGGAACACGGCGGACTCCGGCGGCGCGGTGCGGGTGTCGGGCGTGAGCATCCAGCACACCCCCGCTCGCCGGCTCTGGTACGGCAAGGTCAGCAACGAGCCCGGCTACCGCTCCGTGTCGCATCACCACGGCGAGGCCGAGACCGGCGGGTACGTGCTCTCCGGCCGCGCCCGCATCTACTTCGGCCGGAAGTTCGAGGACTACCTCGACATGGCGGAGGGCGACTGGGTCTTCGTCCCGCCGTTCATGCCGCACGTCGAGTGCAACCTCTCCCGGAACAAGCCGCTCGTCTGGCTGACCACCCGCACGCCGGAGAACATCGTGGTCAACCTGCCCGACGTCCCCGACGCCGAACTGCGCGACTGGACGGACCGCGCGTGACCTCGGAGATCTTCACCGCCGCGGTCACGCTCAAGGCCGTCGAGGCCGAGCACTTCGACCTCGCGTTCAGCGGGGTCACGCAGCCGTGCCCGTGGCCCAAGGCGTACGGCGGCGACCTCGTCGCGCAGGCCGCGGCCGCGGCGCTGCGCTCGGTCACCGACGGCAAGACCCTGCATTCGATGCACAGCTACTTCATGCGCCCGGCCGAGATCGGCGCCGAGGTGCGCTACGAGGTGGAGATCCTGCGCGACGGACGCGGCTACAGCACCCGGCAGGTGCGCGGCTACCAGAACGGCAAAGCGGTGTACGTCTGCCTGGCCAACTTCGCCGCGGGCGAGGAGGGCGCGTCGTACGCCGCCGACCTCACCGAGGCCGTTCCCGGCCCCGAGGGCCTGCCGAGCTCCGCGGATTATCTTGACGGGCGTCACGGTGGCACGATGACCGAGGTGTCCAAGGCCTACTGGTCCGGCGGACGCGGCTTCGACATGCGACACGTGCCCGGCCCGGTCTACCTCGAGGTCGAGGGAGGGCGGGATGCGCCGCAAGCTGTGTGGATCAAGCCCTTTGATCCGCTGCGGCCGGTCGCCGGGCTCAGCGATGCTCAGCGTGACCAGGCCGCGCTCGCGTACGTGTGCGACTACACGATCCTCGAACCCGTACTCCGCGTGCTCGGCCTGGCCTGGGCCGATCCGGGACTGGTCACCGCCAGCCTCGACCACGCGATGTGGTTCCACCGGCCGGTGCGCCTCGACGACTGGCTGCTCTACGTCCAGGTCCCTGCCAGTGCCGAGAACGGGCGCGGCCTGGGCACCGGACGCTTCTTCACGCGCGACGGCCGGCACGTGGCCACCGTCGCGCAGGAGGGCGTGATCCGCCCCGCTTGAGAAGGGTACAAACGCTGATGCACCTCTCACCCTCCGCCCACATGGACTCGTTCACCCGCGATCACCTGCCACCCGAGCAGGAGTGGCCGACGATCGAATTCACCACTCCGGAACTGCATTATCCGGACCGGCTCAACGCCGGCACCGAACTGATCGACGTGCCCACCGCGGCTTTCGGCGCCGACCGCACGGCGCTGCGCACCCCGGACGGCGAGGCGTGGAGCTACGGCCGGCTGCGCACACGTGCCAACCAGGTCGCCCAGGTACTCACCGAGGATCTCGGCCTGGTGCCAGGCCAACGCGTGATACTGCGCTCGCCGAACAACCCGTGGACGGTCGCCGCGTGGCTCGGCGTGCTCAAGGCGGGCGGCGTCGTGGTCACGACCATGGTGGCGCTGCGCGCACGCGAACTTGCCCCGATCGTCGAGCGGACTCGGCCCACGATCGCGCTTGTGGATCATAGATTCGCCGGTGACCTGAAAGACGCGGCGCCCTCCTTGCAGATCATTGAGTACGGCGGCACCGGGCCGGATGATCTGGTCGCCCGCGCGGCCAAGAAGTCGGGCGAGTTCGCCGACGTGCCGACCGCCGCTGACGACGTGGCTCTGCTCGGCCCGACGTCCGGCAGCACCGGCGTCCCGAAGATCACCATGCACTTTCACCGCGACCTGCTGTCGATCGACAACACCTTCGGCCTGCACACCCTGCGTCTGCGACCGGACGACGTGGTCGCCTGTACCGCCCCGCTGGCCTTCACCTTCGGCCTCGGCATGCTGCTCGTCTTCCCACTGCGGGCCGGTGCCTGCTCGCTGCTGATCGAGTCGTGCACGCCCGAACAGCTTGCGCAGCACGTATCAGACCTCGGCATTACCGCTCTCGCCACCGCCCCGACCGCGTACCGGGCGATCGTGCGCGCGGGCCGCGATCGACTGCTGTCGGGTCTCCGCGTCGCCGTATCAGCGGGCGAACACATTACGGAGGACGTCTGGCGCGCGCTGCGCGACGACCTCGGCCTGTCAGTGATCGACGGCATCGGTGCCACGGAACTGCTGCACATCTTCATCTCCGCGGCCGGGGACGAGATCCGGCCCGGCGCCACCGGCAAGCCGCTGCCCGGCTACCGCGCCGTCATCCTCGGCCCGGACGACGGCGAACTCGGTCCCGACGAACCCGGGCGGCTCGGCGTGATCGGCCCGGTCGGCTGCCGATACCTGGACGACCCGCGGCAGAAGGACTACGTCGTCAACGGATGGAACGTCACCGGCGACATCTTCCACCGGGACGAAGCCGGCTACTTCCACTATCACGCCCGCGGCGACGACATGATCGTCTCCTCCGGCTACAACATCGGCGGTCCCGAGGTCGAGGCCGCCGTCGAGACCCATCCCGACGTCCTGGAATGCGCCGTCGTTCCCCGCCCCGACCTCGAACGCGGCTCGGTGGTGTGCGCCTTCGTCGTCCTCCGGCCGGGCGTGACGGACGGCCCGGACAAGGCCAAGGAACTGCAGGACCACGTCAAGCAGACCCTCGCCCCCTACAAGTATCCGCGCGACGTCCGCTTCGTCACGCACCTGCCGCGCAACGCGAGCGGGAAGCTGCAGCGTTTCGCGCTGCGCCGGATCGTCGAGGACGAGCACGAGAAGAGGAACCATCCGTGAAGATCGCGATCATCGGCGGCGGCCCCGGCGGCCTGTATCTCGCCGCGCTGCTCAAGCAGCTCTCCCCCGGCCACGAACTGACCGTCTGGGAGCGCAACGCGCCGGACGACACGTTCGGCTTCGGCGTGGTCTTCTCGGACGAGACGCTCGGCGGCATCGAGAACGCCGACACCGAGTTCGCCGGGACCATGGCGCGGCGGTTCGCGCGCTGGACGGACATCGACATCCACTACCGAGGCGAGCAGCACACGATCGGCGGCCAGGGTTTCGCCGCCATGGGTCGCAAGGATCTGCTGCACCTGCTCCAGGAGCGCTGCCGCGACCTCGGTGTGCGGCTGCTGTTTCGCACGATCGCGCCGGATCTCGAGGAGCTGCGTGCCACGCACGACCTCGTCGTCGCGGCCGATGGCGTCAATTCACTGACCCGGGCCGCGCACGCCGAGGTGTTCCGGCCCAGCCTGGACCGCCGGAGCAACAAGTACATGTGGCTCGGCACCGACCGGGTGTTCGAGGCCTTCCAGTTCTTCATCAAGCAGACGCCGTGGGGCACGATGCAGGTCCACGGCTATCCCTACTCGGATCAGGGCTCGACGTTCATCGTCGAAATGCACGAAGACGTCTGGCACGCGGCCGGATTCGACGCCACCGCCGACGCGCAGCTGCCTCCGGGCGCGTCCGACGAGCAGGCCGTCGCGCGGCTGCGCGAGCTGTTCGCGGAGGAGCTCGACGGCCACAAGCTGCAGGCCAACAACTCGAAGTGGCTGAGCTTCACGACCGTGCGCAACGAGCGTTGGCACGACGGGAACCTCGTGCTGCTGGGCGACGCCGCGCACACCGCGCACTTCTCCATCGGCTCGGGCACCAAGCTCGCGATGGAGGACGCGCTGGCTCTCGCGGCCTGTCTGCACGAACACGACGGGCTCGAGGCCGCGCTCGACGCGTACGAGACCGAGCGTCGCCAGGTCGTCGAATCCACCCAGCGTGCCGCGCAGGCGTCGCTCGAATGGTTCGAGAACATCGGCATGTACGCTCACCAGGACCCGACCCAGTTCTGTTTCAACCTGCTGACACGATCGCGACGCATCACGTACGCGAATCTGCGCACGCGTGACCCGGAGTTCGCCGATCGGGTGGACGCAGCGTTCGCGAACTCGCAGGGTCTTGAGAACGTGGCGCCGGCGATGTTCCAGCCGTTCCGGATCGGCGCACTGGAGTTGAAGAACCGCGTCATCGTGTCGCCGATGGACATGTATTCGGCGGTCGACGGTGTGCCCGGCGACTTCCACCTCGTGCACCTGGGCTCGAAGGCGATGGGCGGCGCCGGGCTGGTGATGACGGAGATGGTCTGCGTCTCGGCGGAGGGCCGGATCACACCCGGTTGCGGCGGCCTGTGGACGGACGAGCAGCGCGATGCCTGGGCGCGGATCGTCGAGTTCGTACACGCTCAGAGCTCGGCCCGAATCGGTTTGCAGCTCGGCCACTCCGGCCGCAAGGGCTCGACGTGTCTCATGTGGGAGGGCATGGACGATCCGCTGCCCGAGGGCGGCAACTGGCCGTTGATCGCTCCGTCGCCGGTGCCCTACGGACCGGACGCGGCGACGCCGCGCGAGATCACCCGCGCCGAGATGGACCAGGTCATCGCCGATTTCGTCGCCGCGGCGCGGCGCGGCGCCCAGGCGGAGTTCGACCTGCTCGAACTGCACTGCGCGCACGGATATCTGCTGTCTTCCTTCCTCTCACCGCTTTCCAATCAGCGCACTGACGAGTTCGGCGGCGAGTTGGCGAACCGGCTGCGCTTCCCGCTCGAGGTCTTCGACGCCGTACGCGCGGCGTGGCCCGCCGAACGCCCGATGCTCGTGCGCATCTCCGCGACCGACTGGCTCCCGGACGGGAACACGGAGCACGACGCGGTCGAGATCGCCCGCGCCTTCATCGCGCACGGCGCCGACGCGATCGACGTGTCCTCCGGCCAGGTCTCGAAGGAGGAGAAGCCCGCGTTCGGCCGGTCGTACCAGACCCCGTTCGCCGACCGGATCCGGCACGAGGTCGCCACCGCTACCGGCACCGCCGTCATCGCCGTGGGCGCGATCGCCTCGTACGACGACGTGAACTCGATCCTGCTCGCCGGGCGCGCCGACCTGTGCGCCCTGGGCCGTACGCACCTCTACGACCCGCACTGGACGCTGCACGCGGCGGCCGAGCAGGAGTACCGCGGCGCGGCGGCGCAGTGGCCGCTGCCCTACCAGGCGGGCCGGCGCAAGCCGCCGACCGCCCGTACCGACGCCGTGCGCCCGCGGCTCGAACTGCTGCGGCCGGAGAGTCAGGATGCGTACAAGACCCAACACCTGCGCTGGAGGCCCACTCATGAGCACGCAGCAGCCTGAGACGGCGGCGGCGGACACTGTGAACGACGATGGCCCGGTCGTGGCCCGCGCCGTCCACCGCGGCCGCGTGGAGTGGATGGACACCGACGCCGCCGGCCACCATCACCACACCTCCATCACCCGATTCGTCGAGGCCGCGGAGGCGACGATGATGCGCGAGCGCGGCGTATCAGGGTACTTCGGGGCCTCGCCGCGCGTGAAGTACGAGGTCGAATTCTCCTCGCGGCTCTGGTTCGGCCAGGAGGTGACGACCACGCTCGTCCTCGAACGCATCGGCACCTCGTCGTTCACGTTCCGCTTCGAGGTCTGGGGCGAGCAGCACGAGGAGCATCCGCGCGCGCCGGCCGCGCACGGCCGCTTCGTCGCGGTGTACGTTCCGCGCGGCGGCGACCGGAGCGAGCCGTGGCCGGAGGACTGGCGCAGACGGCTCAGCTCGGAGAGCTGAACATCATCTCGGCGTTGCGGAGTGAGAGGTCGATGCTGTCGAAGCCGCGAGGCAGCATCACGCGCTCGTAGGCAGCGATCGCGTCGATGAGCGGCTTCTCGCCGTGCGCGGCGGACAGCAGTTCGCGGGCCAGCGTCGCAGCGTCCTGAAGCGCGGTGCCGGCGCCGATCCCGCCGGTGGGCGGCATGGTGTGCACGGCGTCCCCGAGCAGGGTCACCGGGCCCGTCTGCCACGCCTCGACGCGCTCGCCGGCCCGAACCGTGATCGGGAAGAACGAGTCGGCGTCGGCGCTCTGGAGCAGCCCCTTGAGCACCGGGTGCCATTTGCCGGTGGCCTCGACGGTGAGCTGCCACAGTTCGCGCGGCGTGAGGGCGAACAGGCGCTCGTCCGGCACGCCGAGCCGCTGCCTCGTGGCGACGAGCGCGGTCATCAGGTAGTCGGCGTCCTGCGGGTGTTCGCGGAACCGCATGGGCGCGAATCCGATGCCGCAGCCGTTCTCGTCGGCGACCCAGCAGAAGCCGCGGTCGAAGTCGTTCGGGATGAGGGACTCGGTGGCCGCGGTGATCGGCATCCGGCCCTACACGCACCGAAGCCCGAGATCCCGTACGGTGGCATCGGGCAGCAGCCCGCGGCGTACCGCGGAACCGATGCCGTCCGCGCCGACGAGCACGTCGCCCTCGTCGCTGCCGCCTTCCGCGAACAGAACCCGGACCCGGCCGGCGTCGGTCATCTGATAATCCGTCACGGTTCGGTCGAGGTGCACGTCCTCGCCCAGCTCGGCCAGCAGGGCATTGCGGAACGCGCGGCGATCGACGTGCGTGATCTCGTCCGTCGAGTCGCTCGGGAAGGTCTGCGCCATCACCTGCTGCAGTTGGTCGGTGTACGCGGCCAGCAGGTCGTTGGGCACTCCGCTGGTCCGGCGCACGAGGTCGAGCACGTGCGCGGGCAGGCACTCGCGCAGCGCGGCATCGCCGTCCGCGTCGAGGTGGATGCGGTAGCCCTGTGCCCGGCTCTCGGGCTCGGCCACCTTCTCGAAGACGGCCACGTCCAGGCCGCCGCGCCGCAGCGCGTGGGCGAGCGCGAGCCCGCCGATGCCGCCACCGGCGATGAGTATGCGCGGCCGCTCCGACATGTCCGTACCTCCGTTTGACAGCACCGCCCCGTGCGGCGTACCTCCATAGTCAAACGAGAGACTGATTCTGTCAAGAATTATTTTGATTAGCCGAGGAGCTCGATGACCGGGGCGAACTGCTCGGCGAACATCGCATTCACCGACACGTACGACACGCCTGTGCGGTCTCGGCGGCGCAGCAGCGTGTCGGCCATCTCCCTCGGGGTGCCGCGCAACGCCGTGATCGAGCCGACGCGGAACAGCTCCTTCGGATCGGCGCCGAACCAGGACGCGGCGTGCGGCGGCGCGTCCTCGCCGACCAGCGCGATGTTCACGTTGAGCTCGAGCCCGTCGAACTTCTCCCCCGCGATCGCCCGCAGTTCGCGCACCTTCGCGTCGAGGTCGTCCTCCGTGCTGAGCGGCGGCAGGCCGAGGGCGACCGAGTCGGCGTGCCGCGCCGCGAGGGCGAGCATGCGAGGGCCGGATCCCGCCACGAGGATCGGCGGATGCGGGCGCTGGACTCCGCGCACGGCGTCGTGCTGGGCGGCCGGGTCCTCACCGGAGTACCGCGCGCGTACTGCGGCGAGTGTCGCCTCCATCTGGGCGATGCGCTCGCCGGCCCGACCGAACGGCAGGCCGAGCCGTGCCGCGTCACGTTCCGAGTCGGGACGGCCGGCGCCGACGCCGAGTTCGAACCGGCCATCGCTCAGTACGTCCAGACTGGCCGTCTCCCAGGCGACCGCGGCCGGAGCGCGCAGCGGTGACGCGAGCACGTACGTACCCAGGCGCAACGTGCCGGTGGCGACAGCGGCGGCGGACAGCGCGGCGAAGGGAGCGAGCGTGCCCGTCGTGTCCGGGCAGAGCAGCGTAGAGAATCCGAGTTCTTCGACGCGCCGCGCGGTCGCGCTCCACTCCCCTCCGCCGCGCGCGAACGCCGCCACCGCGCCGAATCGGAACTTGCGGCTCAGGTCCATGGCCGTACCTCTCGGTTCCAGCGCCGACGTCGGCGGCTGAGGATGAATATCAGCGGGATGAGCGGGAACGGCGGCAAGCCGTGCAGCACGGCCACCACCGCGAGCGCGAGCAGCACCGCGAGGAGCACGGGCACCGGCGGCAACGGCGGGCGCACCCGCCTCGGACGCTCGGGAGCGGCTGCCCGTTCTCGCGGCAGGTCGGCGAAGAGGCCTCGCAGCTGGTCGCGGGTGACGGCCACGAGTGCGGCATCGGCGCGTCGGTCGAATTCGGGCTGGTCGAGCCTGCCGTCCGCGTAGTGCGCGGCGAGCGTACGCAGGGCGTCGTCGCGCTCCGCGTCCGAGGCGCGCACCCGCGTCGCAGGCTCCTCGGAATATCGTTCCATGTCGAGTACTATACCTCTATCGGAACAATATCGCCGGGAAACGGTCCTGGGATAATCCTGTGAGTCGCCCGCCGCCCGAACGAGGAGAATCAGTCGTCATGACGCCACCCGCTCCGCGCCCTCCCGTCGTCGCCGTCGGCGAGCTGCCGCCGAGCGTGGCGTTCCTGCTGTCCAGGCTGGGTTATGAGGTCAGCCGGGAGTTGGGCGAAGCGCTTGCCGAGCTCGACCTGGAGCACCGCGAGTTCGGGCTGCTGCGCCTGCTGGCGGACAAGGAGGGCCATTCGCAGCGTGCGCTCGGGGCGATGCTGCAGATCCCGCCGAACCGCATGGTGACGCTGGTCGACGGGCTGGAGAAGAAGGGCTTCGTCGAGCGCCGTACGCATCCGGACGACCGGCGCGCTTATGCCCTGGCCCTCACCGAGGACGGCAACGCGGCACTAGGACGGGCGTTCCAGGCGGCGTTCGGTGTCGAGGCGCGTACGTGCGAGCCGTTGGACGCGGCCGAGCGCGAGCAACTGCTGACACTCCTGCGCAAGATCGCGGAGGCCGGGATCGAGCGCGGCGGCACTCCGCCCGGGATGCACCCGGGCATGGTGGAACGCTGATACGTGCGATTCAGCGGCGGTGGTTCAGTGGAACGCGGCGCCGCTGGTCGCAGGGGTCTGGGGGCGGGTGATGTGCGCGACGAACGAGTAGCGGTCGCCGCGGTACCACGTGCGCACCCACTCGACCGGCTCGCCGTCGGCCGTGTGGCTGTGCTGACTCACCAGCAGCATCGGCGTGCCGATGTCGGTGCCGAGCAGGGCCGCTTCGCGCGGCGCGGCGGGCGCGGTCTCGATCGTCTCGACCGCGTGCGCGACGCTGACACCGAACTTCTCCCGCAGCGCCTCGTACAGGGAACCCGTCCTCGCGACCGCGGCCTCGAGCCCCGGGAAGCGGTGCGCTGAGACGTACACGCACTCCACGGCCATGGGCGCGTCGTTCACGGATCGCAGCAGTTCCATGGACAGGATTCGGGCGCCCGGCCGCACGTTGAGGCGCTCGGCGAGTTCGTCCGTCGCGGGAAGATACTGCGCGCCGAGGAAGGACGTGTGCGCGTTCAAGCCCTCGGACTCGGCGTGCTCGGTGAAGCCGGAGACCATGAGCGGCCAGGCGAGCTTGGGTTCGGCGACGTACGTGCCCGAACCCTGCCGGCGCACCAGCCGCCCCTCGGCGACCAGTTCGGTCACGGCCTTGCGCACGGTCGTGCGCGACGTGCTGCACTCGACCGCGAGGTCGCGCTCCGGCGGGATGGAAACGCCCGGCCGCAGCTGCGCGATCCGCTCGACGATGTGGTCCTTGACCTTGAGATACCGCGGCTCGCGCAGATCCTTTACCAGAGTCTCCATGTCTCTCCCCTGTTCACGATTCGATCATGGACCACAGCAGGCCGAGTTCCTTGTGCGCGGCCAGGGCTGCGGCGCCGAGCAGGGTGCCGTTCCAGCCGAGCCGCGAGTAGTCGACGGTGAGATGTCCGCCCAGGTAAGGCTCGTAGTCGGCGAGAGCGCCGCGGACGTGCGAGAGCAGCCCGGGTCCCAGCGTGCACACCGGACCGCAGATGACCGCGCGGCGTACGTCGATGAGCTCGTAGACCAGCTCGAGCAGCGCGGCGATGTTGCGTCCCGCGCGCTCGGCCGCCGCGTCGTCGATGTGTCCGACGGGCTGCTCGCCGCGCGGCGTCAGCTGCAGCGACTGGTGCTTGCCCGTCAGGACGCTGATGCGCGCGGCGGCCTCGATGCAGCCGGTGCGTCCGCACTCGCAGCGCAGCTGGTGCGTACGCAGGTTCAGGTGGCCCACTTCACCGGCGCCGAAGCTCTCGCCCTGGAAGAGCGCGCCGGACAGGATCAGGCCGGCGCCCACACCGTCGCCCAGATAGAGCGCGATCAGGGTCGGCGACTTCTCCTCGTCGAGCGCCGCCTCGGCCAGCGCGCACGCGTCGCTGTCGTTGATCAGGTGCACCGGGTAGCCGAGCCGTTCGCCGAGCCAGCCGCCGAGGTCGTAGTCGTTGCGGCCGAGCAGCACCGAGCGCGCGACCACGCCTCGGTGGTCGACGATCCCGGGTACCGCGACGCCGACGGCGAGCACGGTGCGGCCGAGGCTCTCGGCCATCTTCTGCACCGCCGGGACCAAGGCTTCGATCATCGTCCGCGGGTCGCCGACCTCGTCGTGCTGCTCGATGATCTGTCCGCGCAGCGACACCGCCGCGATCCGGAACCCGTCGCGGATCAGCTGCACGCCGAGCACGGCGAACAGCCGCTCGTCGAGGTCCAGGAGTGTCGGCGGCTTCCCGCCGACGGAGGGGCCGAGCCCGACCTCTCGCACGAGGCCCTGCTCCAGCAGCTCCGCGACCAGCCCGGACACGGTCGCCGTGTTCAGTCCGGCCAGCCGCACCAGGTCCGCACGGGAGATGCGTCCGCGCCCCTCGCTGATGCGCTGGAGCAGCAGCCGCCGGTTGACGGCCCGCACATCGGCCGGGGTGGCCTTTCCGGTGGTGCGCAGTGATTCCATCATCCGTCTTCGGTCGTCGGGTGGCCGCGAGGCTTTCCTTGGAAAGTAGCGTTAGCCTCCAACGGAAGTCAATGGTCTCGACCAATTGGCGCAAAGGCGCCGCGAGGCCGGCCCGGACGAGCAGGGCGTCCTGGCCCGGGCTCGCGGTCTGATTCAGCCTGATTCAGCCTCCGTTCGGGGCGCCTGCCGGGGCGGGGGCGAGGGCCGGGAAGGTGTAGATGTAGCCGCCGCCGGGGCCGGAGGCGGTGACGAAGGCGCGGCGGGTGCCGGGCTCGATCGCGACGTGGGTCACGTTCGGGACGTCGCCGGGGATGACGACGCGGCCGATCTGGATGCCGGAGGGATCGAACTCGAGGACCTCGCCGGCGCCGTAGACGGCCATGTAGATGTTGCCGCGGCCGTCGACGGTGAGCGAGTCGGTGTAGGCGTTCGCGCCGAGGCTGAGGTAGGACGCGGTGTGCAGGGTGACTGTCGTCGTCGAGGAGGCGGGCGACGAGAGCTGGTGGGCGACGTGGTCGAGCGTGCCGGAGAGGTCTTCGTCGATCCACACGGCGGTCTGATCGGGCGTCAGCACGATGCCGTTCGGGTGCGACAGACCGGTGAGCACGGGCACGGCCGATCCGTCGGCTCCGCGCACCACGATGCGGCCGGTGGGCGAGGTGGGTGTGCCCTGGTAGTCGGCGACGTACATGTCGCCGGACGTGTCGATCGTCATATCATCCGGCACGAACGCCGAACCGCCCACGCTGGTCAACACGTCCGCGATCTCGCCCGTGGCGGGGTCGTAGCGGACCACGCGTCCGCCGCCGTTGACCCCGTTCTCGAGATCACACAGGTACATCGTGCCGTCCGGGCCGAAGCCGATGCAGTTGAGCATGCTGTTGGGATCCGAGTAGAGCCCGCTGACCTTACGAGTGCCCAGGTCAAGGCTCATCAGCTTCGGCTTCGGCTTCTGAGCCGTGGTGTCGACGAAGTAGAAGTGGCCGTGGCTGTCGAACGCCGCCCCTTCGAGGCTCGTGCCGAAGACCCCCGGATCGGGCGTGGCGACGGTCGCGAACCATTCGGCCGTGACCACGTGCGATACCGGCGCCGAGCCGGAGCCCGACGCCGCCTGTCCTACCCCGACCCACAACGCCCCGACCGCAAGCCCGGTGACCGCTACGACCAACCATTTTGCGCGCAATGAGAGAACCATTCCGCAAGGATTCCATCTCGGGGTTCTTCTGCGATCTACAGGAGCGATCTTCAGGCGAAGTGTCGGACTGCCGCCGTGGGCTCGCCGAGCATGGGGCTGTCGGGCCAGGCGTCGATGGTGTTGAAGAAGAAGGGGAGTTCGACGCAGTGCGCTGCGCCGAGGTGCAAGGGGTCGTCGGCCGGGACGTAGTCGAACTGGTAGACGTACGTCTCGTACCCGGCGGCGGCCTGGTGGTCGGCGATGGCGAGGGTGCCGTACGCCGCCGCCTGGTCGGCGGGCTGTACGCCTTTCTGGCCAAGACGGTCGGCGCGACCGAGGACATTCGCAACCTCGAGGTGACGCGGATCCTCAGTGCGGTCAAGCGGACCGGCCGCGTGCACCGCTCACCCGATCGTGCGGTTTGACCGCCCGGCACGAGACGCGCGGGAGCCGGTTTGCTGTCATGACGGTGAACCGGGGACGGCGAGTCGAGAGGGTGGCGGATCATGGCGAGCGCATTTCAGCGGCGCAAGGTCGTCGGCGTGTTCGACGCGATGGACCCGGAGGGCCGGGGATTCCTCGTCGAGGGCGACTTCGCGAACCTGGCCGCGCGGTGGACGACGCTGCGCGGCCTCCAGCCGGAATCGGCTCAGTACACGCAATTGCGCGACATCATGCTGGGTTGGTGGGAGTCGTTGAGCGCGGTCGCACTCGATCCCCGGCAGGTGCACCTCGACGACGTGATGGCGGTCGTCGACGTGCTGCCGAGCATGTCCGACGCGGTCACCGCAACCGCCGACGCCATGTTCGCGGCCATCGACGAGAACGGCGACGGCCTCATCTCCGGCGCCGAGTACCGCCAGCTCCTCGAGGCGTGGAACGGCCGCCCGTCCGACACCGACGAGGTCTTCGCCCTGCTCGATCTCGACGCGGACGGCTTCATCCCGCGCGGCGAGTTCCGGCTGCTCTGGTACCAGTTCTGGGCGGGCAACGACCCGCACGCCCCGGGCACCTGGGTGTTCGGCCGCTTCGAGGGCTAGGCCGTCGGATTCGTCGGACGCTTCTTCGAGGGCCCGCCGCCGAAGCTCGGAATGTCGCCGCCGCCCCACGCCAGCACGAGAATCAGCGCGATGATGATCGCGGCGGCGCCGAGCACCAGTGCGCCGCACACCGCCGCGAGCGGCACGGCCAGCAGCAGCGTGACGCGGCTCTTGGCGTAGGGCCGCGCGAGCAGCACGCTGCCGATCGCGAACACGATCGCGCCCGCGGCCAGGATCGCGATGCCCGCCTTCGCGTGCAGTGATTCGTGCCAGGCCAGGCGCACGGTGGCGACGGTCAGCAGGCCGCCGATGTCCTCGTGCTTCGCCTTCGTGATGACGTACCCGAGCGGCCCGCCGATGCCGACGAGCTGCAACGCCAATCCGCCGCTGATCCAGCGCCCGCGGTGCGCGACGGGCCGCACCGATGCTGTCGCCGCAACTGATGACGTCTGTGTATTTGTCTCGCCCCCGAATGACATGCGGGTCACGGTACATCAAACGCCGCGAACGCGAAGCGCCGCGGCCGGAGACCGACCGCGGCGCTCTGCGTACATGTGCTTTCAATCCGTGCTTTGAATCACTGCCTTAACTCAGCACTTTGAATCCTTGCCTTGCTCAGCCGGTGGTGCCGACCACCTGCAGTTCGGAGACCTGAGCGCCGTTCTGCACGCTGTTGGCCGTGAAGCTGAGCCTGACGTACTGGTCGCTCGTTCCGCTCGGCAGCGTGATGGACACCGAGTTGCCCGTGGACGGGTTGAAGGTGTAGGTCGCCGAGGCCGCGAGCGTTGTCCAGGTGCTGTTGTCGGTGCTGCCGAGAACGGACAGCGTCTGCGTCCTGGTCTGCCAGGCGCTGGACGGCGGCAGGTCGACGACGAGCGAGCTGAGCGAGTCCACCGCGCCCAGGTTCGCGGTCAGGGTGGCCGGCCAGGAGCCGTTCGCGCTCTCCCAGTAGGTGCTGGTGTTGCCGTCGTCCGCGTTGGCCGCCGCGTAGTTCTGCGTGGTGCTGCTCGCGGTGATCGGCGCGTTCAGCGCCAGGTTGCCCGGGGTCGTGCCGCCTCCGCCGTTGTTGCCGGAGGTGGCTCCCGGGAAGATCTGGAACTCGGAGATCTGAGCCGCGGTCCAGCCGGTGTTGCCGGTGAACGACAGCTCAAGGTACTGATCCGTCGTGCCGGACGGCAGGTTGAAGCTGACCGTGTTGCCGGTGGACGGGTTGAAGGTGTACCCGGCCGAGGGGACCAGCGTGGTCCACGAGCTGCCGTTGGTCGAGCCGAGCACGGAGAAGGTCTCGGTGCGCGTCGACCAGGCCGAGGACGGCGGCAGGTCCAGCGTGGCCGAGCCGAGCCCGTAGGACTGGCCGAGGTTCGCGGTCAGCGTCTGCGGATAGGCCGACCCGTCCAGGCTCTCCCAGTAGGTACCGGTGTTGCCGTCGTTCGCGTTCGTCGCCGGGAAGCCGGAGGCGCTGCTGCTCGCGGTCAGCGTGCCGGACGCCGCGAGGTTCGTGGTCGAGCCGATGCCGCTGCCGCTGAGGCCGACGGTGGTCGGGCTGTTGTTGGCGTTGCTGGTCACGGTGAGCGTTCCGGTGCGGCTGCCGGCGGCCGTCGGCGTGAACGTGACGGTCGCGGTGCACGAGGCGTTGACCGCGAGCGTGCCGCAGTTGTTCGTCTGGGTGAAGTCACCGCTGACGGAGACCCCGGAGACGGTCGCCGAGGCGGTGCCCGTGTTGGTCACGGTCACCGACTTGCTCGCCGCCGAGGAACCGACGACCGTGCCGTCGAAGGACAGCGCGCCCGGGTTGGTGCTCAGGACCGGGCCGGGAGCGGTACCGGTGCCCGAGAGGCCCACCGTGTCGGTGACGCCGCCCGCGGTGACGGTCAGCGAGCCGGTGCGGTTGCCGCTGGCGGTCGGTGTGAAGGTGACGCTCGCCGAACAACTGCCGTTCGCCGCGATCGACGATCCGCAGTTGTTCGTCTCGGCGAAGTCACCGCTGGCGGTGATCGAGGAGACCGAGGCGGCCGAGCTGGTCGGGTTGCTGATCGACACGGTCTGCGCGGCGCTGGTCTGGCCGGTCACTTCCGAGCCGAAGTTCAGCGCGCTGGGACTGGCCTGCACGCCGGACGCCGGGTATCCCGGGAAGACCGGGGTCGGATTGTCGCTGACGCACTGGGTCGGGGTGATCCCGGAGTTGCCGCCGTTGTCGGTGATGGTGAATCCGGAACCCTCACAGCTGTAGCTGGGGGCGTTGCCGAGGCCGGCTTGGCCGACGCCGGTCGCGGTCACGTTCGTGGCCGAGGCGGTGCCGCCGGTCTGCTCCTGCAGGGCGAACGTGCCGGTGCCCTGGATGCTCACGCCGTTGAGGTTGACGCCGTTGACCGTGCCTTCGACCCATTGGATCGCCTCATACGGGCTCTGCTCGATCAGCGTGTTGCTGACGTTGATCGGTCCTGCGATCGTGCCCTGGCTGCCGTCGAACCAGAGCGCGCCGACGCCGAACTGCCAGTTCGGGTCGAGCGATCCGTCACGGATCAGGGTGTTGTTCGAGATCGTGTACAGGCCGACCGGGGTGGAGCTGAAGCGCTGGCCGACCTGGATCCCGCCGCCCTGGGTGATGCCGGTGTCCACGACGCGGTTGCCGGAGATGGTGTTGTTGTTGCCGCCGTAGCCCGCGATGCCGTTGGCCAACTGCTGCAACTGCACGGTGTTATTCGAGATGGTGTCCTGGGAGTCGGCGCCGATGCCGGAGTCGGCCCAGAGGGCGATGCCGTCGTCGCCGGTGTTGCGGATGTCGTTGTTGGTGATGGTGGAGCTGGTGACGCCGCCGTGGAGGTTGATGCCGTCGGCGGTGGTGTCGCGGATGCGCATGCCGCTGAAGGTCAGGTTGGTCATC